>JBBSSE010000047.1:0-11429 GCA_038242375.1 Chitinophagales bacterium | reverse complement strand
TGCTAAGGTTGCTTCTACAAAGGCTGAGGCTGCGCCTAAAAACGCGATAACCCACATCCAAAAGATAGCGCCCGGACCTCCCATCGCAATAGCTGTTGCTACACCGGCAATATTTCCGGTGCCAATTCTCCCGGAAATAGCAATAGAAAATGCCTGAAAAGAACTTACTCCTTTTGTAGAAGATTTCCCATCCCACAACAGTTGAATCATGTGCCTGAAATGGCGAACCTGTAAAAAGCGTGTTGCAAAAGAGAAATAAATACCTGTGCCCAGGCAGAGAATAATTAAGGCATTACTCCAAACCAGGTTATTAATGAGATCAACTATTTTATCCATTGAGTATTTTTATTGCGAACAGCCGTATGATGTCGATCTGTTTTTATTAAATAAGCTTTAAAGAAAAGTCATTTTAAATAGGATTTCAAAAATGACCGGAGAATCTGTGAATCTATTTGCTTAACGGATGCAGGATGTTGTAAGCGGTGGCAGCAGCATTGATTTTTTAAATGTGTGAAGAGAAATGATCCATTATCAAAAGGTTTTTTGTTGACATATCCTTTTGAAAAGATAAATGTCATAAATCCGGTAGTCCTCCCGGAGCCTAAGATCATACCAATCAAAAACAGGCGGGTATTTGAGGAAGAATCTTTTTTGGCTTCTATTTAAATCAGAAAGTCCTGATTAGCATATTTCACAAAAAATTAAAAAACTTATTTATGGCAAATCTGATTTTCCGGGATGATATAAGCGTATGGTATTTTGTTTAACATCATCATCTGTATAAGAGACTTTCTTCATTTCTTTATCGACAAAAAGTTTTAACTGGTCACCAATATAAGGAGAGGTTTCTTTATTACTTTCACTGTAAGCCAAAACAGAATAAGCACGCGGGACTTTATCAAATTCCACAGCCAATATCCAACCGTCGCCACCAGTAGCTTTTAATTTTTGAGGCTCTTCTTTCACCGGACTAAACCACAGCACCCGAAAAACACCGAGTGTTCCGGTTGCTCCTCCAACCGCGTAATCCTGGCTGCCTATTATAGCTCTATGAATATCTCCCCACTTCAGGTTTAAAGTTCCATATTTTTCTTCGCATTCCTTCACCGCCCATTTAAAAGCAGTAAGCGCATTCTTTTTATCCGCCAGCCCATAGGGGGTTGTGGCAGGTGATTTGGGTGACCATGGAACAGTAAAAAGTCTTTCTGCATCTGCAGAAAAACCGGCTGATTCCGGAGTGGCCTCCACTTTACTGCCGTCGTTTACCAGGTTTATATATTTATTCCACCATAATTCAAAAAGGATTCCACCTGTACTTTCTTTAGAAACAGTATTATCCCATTTTTTCAATTGAGTCAACGCTTTTTTCTCCTTTCTGCTTAATCCGGATTTTTCTACGTATTTAATTAAATCTTCTTTCACCCGATCTGCCAAAAGCATGGTCATATCATGCTTTCGCCTGATAACATCTTCCAAAGAAAGTTTGTCGTTACCTCCGATCAATTGCACAGAGAGTTGACTTCTCAAGCCTAATTTAGCTTTTGGGAAATAATCCGGAAAATCAGATTCTCTAAAAACTTCATTGAGATTGGTATAATGAAAAGGATCGTTTTCATTATGCAAGTATCCGCCTTTCGGATTTAAGAGCTGGGGAAGCATATCCCAGGGATATAATTCGCTCCAAATTTCAGATTGCTTATTAACAAGAATTGCTGTAGTATCATTTACGGAAGGCTGTTTTAAGACCGGCACTGAACCATTCCAAACATAAAAGATATTACCATCTACATCCGCATAGGTGAAATTGGAAGAAGATTTCGCCTGCATACGCATGGCATCCTTCCATTGTTCGAGATTTTTTGCTTCCATCATACGAAGGAATTGTTCCGTAGATCTGTATTCTCCTTCATCGGCAGACTTTATAATGTATATTTTATCCTTTGTGCTATGGATGACAGGTCCATAAGGAGTTATTTTAAATATTCTCTGCCCGGTTTTTAATTCCTCTCCGGCTTTATAATCTACGAAAACCGTTCTTTTCTCAACAGGACGTGAAGCTCCATCCAGTAAATAATTTTCAGGATTTTCGGGATCTGCTTCAAATGCATAAAACTGATCCGTTTTTGGATGATTATTTGTCGTGGAAAAACCCAAAAATTCATTAAATCCACCCACAGTACCTAACGGCTCGCCAATTCTAAAGTCGCCATAAAAATTAAAATAGCCTTCTACATCCATTTGAGCTTCGTAATATCCCGCATTCCAGGATAGATGGGGATTTCTCAGTAAGATTGCTTTTCCTGATGTCGTTCTTTCCGGGGCAAGAGCCCACGCATTAGAACCTACATCCGGATTATCTTCTTCTTTTGAGTGTAAAGCAAGTGTAGCCCACGGATTTCTCTTTTCTAATGTATTGTAAAATGTGGTTTGCTTTTGTTTTCGATACAATGCACGTATAAAGGTTTTCACTGAAGCATTGCTGTGGCTGCCCATACCCGTTGCCTGCACATCATAAGCCGTAAAGTCAGGCCTGATCCAATCAGGAAATTCGCTCCGATGTAATTTCAGATATCGATTAATGCCATCAGCATAACCCTGAATTAAATCCCGGGTTTCTTTTCTGAGCAACGGATAAGTTTCTACAGCTCTTACGTGGAGCATTTGATTGGCAGCGTCATTATCCAATTGATTTTCTAAATCTCTTCCTTTTAATTCATTATATTTTGCCCATTCACCCCTGGCTCGAACCAGGCCGTTAATGACCACAATACCATAATCTTCCATCTGCAAAAAACCCATGGCAAAACCGGCAGCCATCAAATTTTTTGCCTGAATATGTGGCACACCAAAGTTCGTCCGACGGATTAAGACCTGATCGGAAATATCCTGTGCTTTTACTATTTCAGTTTGAAATAACGATAAAAATACAATAGCAGATAAAAGTATCCTTTTTGCTTTTGACATGGAAAAACTATTTAATTAGAAAAAGTTAACTGAAATACTCACAAGAGTATTATACAGAACTTTAGACACTTTAGTTATAAAAGTTTATGAGGCCTACCCGGAATAAAAAAGTTATTCTATTTATTGCCTGGAAACTTTAAACCCTATAACAATTTTTCCGTCCGGTTCTGAATTAGCAACTTTCACCGCTATATACATTTCGCGATCAATAGAGTGAATAAGAATAAGATCTCCTGTGTTTAAAAGGGTTAATCTATCCGTTCCTGCACCATGAGAAATTTTAGCATTTTCAAATGACAGTTCCATAGCAGTTCTATCCATTTCATTTAATCCATCATATATCGCATTGGCCTCGGTTCCCTTTTTAACATATATCATTTCTGACTTATTTCGAACATCCCACGAATTAACACTAGCCTGATAAGAAGCAGAGAATGCGTTAAATTTAGTGCTATTAATAGTAAAGAAGTTGTGTTTCGATCCCCCGCCTCTCAAATGACAAAGATCTATATCACCGGCCAGAGGGGAAGGTATTTCATTTGCTTTAAAAACTCTTACGAGTTTGAAGTCTATAAATTCTCCTTCTTCCCAGGTGCTGTTCGCTACCAGTTGCAAAGAATGAATTTCCTTTTCAGCTAATCTGTATTCTACCGGATTCGAAAAAATATCATCCAACGCTTTTAGATCAGGTTTATATAAACTTCTGACAGAAGTTTTTTTTGTTGTATCTATGTTGTAAATAGTCGTAATTAAAGAATTCAGGGGAGCAAAAACAATTTGCTGTTTATTATTCCTATCCGTATATTCAATTTCATTTCCTACCAATAATGTCTTAGTTCCAATGGCGTTCCAAAGAATAATAGCACTATCTCTAAATAACACCACGTGATCAATACCCTGATTCAATAATCCATTTCGGTAGGTATTCCCATAAATCGTCGTACTTTTTTCAATCGGAAGAGAACGATTTCCTTTTACATCCGTAGTAATGATACTAAAAAGATAGTCGCCTTCTTCAAGCCCATTTATAATAAAAGAACCGGTGTCTATTGCATTGTTTATGGGTGCCAGGGCCGAATCATGGTTATCATTCCAATAAACAATTAAATTTTTAGCTGTCATATCCTTTGAGTTAAGCCAGTATAATTCCATCCGGTTTTCACCGGGCTTAATCCATACAGAATCGACCTTTCCAACAAGTGTCCTCTCAATAATATAATCTTTGTAATAATGATCCATTTTTGAACAGGAAGTAAGGACTATTAGAAAAAAAATCCCCAACTTAAGTGTTCTATTGATTGAAAAAGTATTCATCATATTGTTTTATTATTATAAAATACATTTATATTTTTCTTCCCCAAAAAGCCAGTTCCACAAAATATACCCTGGTTCTGGGCTCAAAGGTTTCCAGCGTTTGTATGCGGATGAATCTGGCAGGTTGGGTGGCCTGATCAAAAATAAATTCATTCCCTTCCTCTGCTTTTGCCAGATCTTCATCAGACATTTTGCCGGGAGGTAAACCAGATGGTTTCCAATTATCAAACTCTCCCAGTAAATACCAGGAGTCATCAAATGCTCCATTCGGATTGGGATTCATACTTCCCCAAATCTTCATGTGCCTGGCATTAGCAGATTGATAATAGAGATTGCTATTTTGCCACATTTTAAACCTGCTTAACTGAAAGGTTTTTTGCAAGTCAATAGTAATATGTTGAGGTACACCAACCTCTTCGGAATAATATCCATTCGTCCAACTGCCGGTTATTCCATCAAATAATTTGCGTAATGGATATGAAGGTTGTCCGGGGGCATCACCGGGAAGGACTGTTGGCTGAAAATTGGACATATCGACTTTTATTTCCTCCCAGGGGGTGATTGTTTTAAGCAAGGTGTCACTATAATTCTGCCACTGGTCACGAACATATATTCCAAATTCCCTCGCGACAGGTTCAAATCCTCTAAAATTAAAAAAGATCTCCTTCGAGCTGCTGAAATAGGACATTACATCTTCCCATTCTCCTGATTTATCCTTTGTGATCACTCCTATCATCAAATTCGCTTTCGTATCATTCGATCCGGTAATTAACCCGCCTCCATAAGTTGCAGTAAATTCAAGGTTATTCTTAACCTCCAAATAGGGGGGAGTTAGTGGATGAATGGTGACTTCGATCGGATCAGACTCCTTTTCATCAATGCTTACCGCATATACTGAAACAATGTATTCCTTCGATTCATCAAAGCCATCCAGCACCAAGGTATTGTCAAATTTTGATGCTTTTGCTACCCGTTTCGTTCCATTTTTAAGCGTATATACGGCCTTTACATAAAGTACCTTTGCATCAGAAACCTTACAGGTAATTTTGGCGGCGCCTGCCAGGTTTTGGACTGAATAACCAGAAACTGCCTCTGGTTTTCCGCCTTCATATAATGGTTTATGTGTTTCTTTTTCACAAGAAAACAGGGAAACCATTAAAATCGCAATTAATATGCATCTATTTTTCATAATGTGAAATTTAATAGTTTGTTACCAATTTTATACCTCCGGCTCTTTACCATCCCGGACTTTGAAGAAGATTCTTATTCCTTTGCAGTTCATATTCTCTTATTGGTACAAAATAGTCTCTTTTTTTAAAATTCCGTTGAAATAAAACCGTTGGTATATAATATCTTTCGGCTGTTTTTTCATCCCGATTCCAGGATTCAACTGGTTGACTCATAACCTGTTGGGCTGTTTTCCAGCGCAGTAAATCCCAATATCCCTTCGATTCAAACATCAACTCCACTCGTCTCTCTCTACGAATAATATCCCTTAAACCATCTTTAGTTGTGTGTTTGGTAGGGTATTTAGAATAGTTTGTCCAGGAATCTTCCACTGTCGACAAACCTGCACGTGCTCTTACTATATTAAGATATTCGTAAGATTTAGCACCTGGTCCTTCAAATTCGTTTGCAGCTTCAGCATATAACAAATACAGATCTGCCAACCTCATAAAAGGAAATTGATAACTGGTTACGTAATAAGAATTACTACTAACATAATTCTCATAATATATATTCTTTTTAGGAAAAGTTCCGGTAGGTGAGAAGGCATCTGTAGTATGCACAGAAGTGTACTGCGAAGCTTTCGTTTCAAGGTGCCATGAATCTTTATCATCATATTTCCCCTGACCATACCAAATACCTCCATCGAAACCTATATTTGCGTAAAATCTTGGCTCCCGGTCAAAATTTAGTTTAGCCGTCACATAATTTTTTGCTATATAATATTTGTCTGCTTCTTTTGCGGTCGCTAAATCAAATCTTTTGCTATAATCCCATTGCTTATCCTCATCTATTGGTACTCCATGATTCGTGTAGAAAAGTTCTACCACATCAATCGGTGGTCCATAACTCGCAGAGGTGCTAGGTGTATTGTTATTAGGATCCCAGGTTCTTGGAGTTAAGGCACTTTGTAAAGCCCATCCCCCCGTATAAGCCCATATTATTTCTCCATTAATTGTCTTAGACGCAAAAGCTCCCCGGATGCTCATTTTAGTAAGCGTGCTATCTGAAAGGTTTTGGCCAACCCCCGACTGAAACTTAAATAATCTTAACCCAATGCTTTCGCATTCATCAATCGCTTCTTTAGCCGCGATCATGGCCTTCTCCCATTTCTCTGCAGAATATTGCTGGTTAAATAAAGTGCCGTATTTCTCATCTGTATAATTCGCATAATCTGTGTTTCCATTATAAAGTGGGCTGGCAGCCGTTACCAGGACCATTGCCTTTATAGACATAGCGACGGATTTGTTCACTCTCCCATATTCCTGCCTTGCTACCTCATTAAAATTAAGTCCAGGCAAATCCTGAATAGCTTCATCAAGAAGGCTTACAATATAGTTAAACCCACTATCAACCGGCTCTCTTCTCACCTTTACCTCTTCGATACCTGCATCAATGGGCAGGTTTTGCCGGATCAATGGAATCGGGCCGTAGCTTTTCATCAAAAAATAATGATAATAGGCTTTTAAGAATTTCACCTCGGCAATCCATTGCGCGCGCTCTTCTCTCTGGATATCCGGAACCTTCCCAATATTTTCCAGGAAAATATTACAATCCCTGATTCCTTCAAAAAGGTCTCTCCCGCCCGCTCTGCCTTCCCAGTAGTTAAAAATAGGTTCCATCACATTTTGCGCATCCCGTTGAAAGTTAATGCTGTTGGTTTTATAATAACCTAATCCCCAAAGCTCTCCTCTTAAAAAAGAGGGGCTATTGTCAATTGAGCCCGGAAAAGGCAGGTAAGAATAACAGGTATATAAATATTTTTTTGCGGTACTGCGTAAGGTAAAAGCATTGTCAATAGTTGCCACATTATCAGGAACTATATCTAAAAACTTCTTACAGGCACCAAGATTTGCCAACACAAAAACCAAACAAACTATTTTGATATATCTTTTCATAAGTCGAATCATTAAAAATTTAATTTAATTCCGGTATTAAATACTTTTTGAACAGGATACCCTAAGCCATTGGATCCCATCTCCACATCCCACAATTTAAATTTGCTAATGGTCAAGAGATTAAGCCCACTTGCATACAAACGCAAACTTGTAATTCCTGCTTTCTTTAATATACCTTCATTTTTAAAGGTATAGCCCAGTTCAACTTGTTTTAGCCTTAAGAAAGCACCATCTCTCAGCCACCAGGTACTTCTCGCTTCGTTATTTGCATTACCCCCTGTCCAGCTTAATCTTGGGTACAGAGCATATAAATCTTTATTTTCTTCTGACCAATGATTATCTGCATAGACTTGCAAAACCTGATTTTGAATAATTTGTCCTGCCATGCTCTCTCCTGAATAAACATAATTACGGAAAGGAGCAGTTGCGGCGGGATCAATGAAGAAGGATTCTCTTGCAAGTCCTTGAAAAAACAGGGAAAGATCAAACCCTTTATATCCCATTGAAATACCAAACCCGTAATTTATTTCAGGAATTGTCGGATAACCAATAGGAACCATATCCAGGCTGGTTATTTTTCCATCGCCATTGACATCCACATATTTAATATCTCCGCCCCGAACCTCGCCAAATTGTTGTTCGGCAGAGTTAATGACTTCCTTATCATCTATAAAAAGTCTTTCAGCTATGTATCCTCTTCCTATATTGATGGGATATCCGGATTTATAAAGCCAGTGGTACTCATAATCAGGCTCTTCATAAACGGTGTATTTACTCGTAGCATACGTAAAGTTACCCATCCCCTTTATCCATAATGCATTATTAAAATTCCTCGTATAGTTAATGGAAAAATCAATTCCTTCCCCTCTTGCTTCGCCAATATTTGCATATACTCCGGAGGATAAACCCATAGATTGTGGAATATCTGCTCTTTGCATAAAAATATTTTTTCGGGTTTCATTAAAATAATCTGCTTCAATTTCAAAGCTGTTATTAAAGAAGCCCATTTCTACGCCTATATTTGTCTTATAAGCAGTTTCCCATGTGATACTGCTATTCGCATATCTTGTAACATTCACGCCTGTTAAGGATTCTTCTCTATCAGGCCCAAAACTGTACCCTTTACCTGCAGAACTCATATCTACATCAGATAAGTAATAAAACCGTTGGGAAGGTGTTCCGATAGCATCATTACCCACCAGACCGTATGAAGCTCTAAAGCGTAAATTGGAGAAAACCGGTTTTAAATTGTCCCAAAATGCTTCCTTAGATACAGCCCATGAAGTGCCAATTGATGGGAAAAAGCCGAAACGGTGCTCCTTGGAAAACCGTTCAGACCCGTTATACCCAAAATTAAATTCAACGTTATATCTGCCTAAAAAACCATAAGCGAATCTCCCTGCAAGATTTAAGTTTCTGTGCGGCAGAGACTCCTGAAGAGAACCTAAAGCACCGTTCAGCTCACTTCTCATCATTCCTACCAACATACCGCTGTAGGAGCTATTGCCCACTTTGCGTGAATAATCCAGTATTCCTTGCATGAAAAAGACGGAATTAAGATCTTTACTACCGGTCGTATACCCCAAATATTCTGTTCCTGCAGCAAGATTTACATCCGGCTTAGGATCCTCATTAATCAGGCTATATGCATATTGACCTTCCAGATCTTTCCCTGCGTATTGATAGTAAAAAGGATCATACTGTCGGATAATAGAAAAATAAGAATACCTGGAAGTGGTGGTCCTAAGCGTAAAGGATAAGCCTTTCGTGATTAAGTTTAAGTCCTGATTTAAATCTATTTGCGCTTGCATGCTTGATTGAGAATATTGTTTATATCCCTTTACCATATCTGCATAAGGATTTAAATAATTTCCCTGATCATAATTTCCAAACATGATATGGTGTAAATATTTGTATCTCTCACCTGGTGGATAAAAAGGGAGAAAACGGGTCGGAGGAGTTCTCATAATATCGTGGTACACTTTTGTTCCCCCATCAATAGGTCCGTTATAATCATCAAATACTCCACTTAAGCGCACGCCTAACTGAGTTGTTTTGGTTAGATTTATATTAATATTCCCTCTTAATGAATAGGATTTGAGATTAATATTGTTATTAAAATTAGATTTATTAGGAACTTTCAATATTCCATTATCCTGGTTAAAAGATCCTGAAACATAATACTGGGCTACACTTCCGCCGCCTCTCACACTCAGATTTGCCCGCTGGTTCGTTGTGGATTTCTTTAATAAAGCCTCTTGCCAATCTACTGCAGGATATTCAACAGAACTATTAGCCAGGTCTGTATATTGAATTTGTTTCTCTTTATAAGGGGTCAGCGCTAAAGGCTCTCTACCAAGTAATGCTTCATTCGCCAATTTCATGTAGGTAACAGGATCTACAACATCTACCTGTTTTGTTGGTTTTGAAAAAGAATTTTCCACGCGTAGAGAAACATCTAACTTCTCTCTTCGCCCTTCCTTTGTGGCGATCAGGAGTACGCCGTTCGCTCCTCTGGCACCATAAACCGCTGTGGCTGTCGCATCTTTCAAAACAGAGAAACTCTGAATATCATCTACCTGCAAACGGGCTAAATCTGTCGTAGTCGCTTCAACATTATCAATAATGATAAGCGGGTCCACTTTATAGCCGAAGGTAGTTACACCTCGTATAAAAAATTGTGCATTGTCCAAGCCCGGTTCACCTGAACGTTGATAGGCAATGACACCGGCAGCTCTACCTGATAAAGCAGTTGTCAGGTTACTTGATGGGATTTTTAGCTCGTCGGGATTAATCGTCGTAATTGCTCCAACGACATCCGATTTTCTCCTTTTTTTTCCAAAGGCCGTTATGACGGTCTCTTCCAGCATTGTTGAGGATTGAACCAATTTCACATCAATCTTTGTCCTCCGGCTGACAGCAATTTCCTGCTCTGTAAATCCAATGGTACTGAAAACTAAGATAGCACCATTGATCTCTCCTTCAGAAATTTGTAAAACATACCTGCCATTTTGATCCGTTGTTGTTCCCACCGAGGTTTTGGCCTTAAGTTGTATTGTCACACCAGGTAATGGATTTCCGGAGGTATCTGTCACCACCCCGGTAATTTCTAAAGGCGGAACGAGATCCTCTGACAATGCTGTGTAATTTACATTTTCATTATTTCCTTCTTTAAAGACCGGAGTTTTTGAATCAAAGGCGTAAGTGCCGTTGGCCATGAATAATAAAAGAACTATTGCACCCATTAAATACTTAAGCGATAAGGCTTTTAACCGGCCAGTCAGGTGTTCTGCAAATAAATTTTCTAGCATATTTTACATTATTTATATAAAAAACCAAATTATTAATAAACAAATTGTTGTATTATTACAATTAGCAATGTAGCGTGTAAGAAATCCAATGATACATTAATCTATTAAAGCGTGATATTGCTACTGTTAGAGGGCAGATTCCTAATATTTTTGGGTAAAAAAGACAGGAGCAATTCCCACAAACAATTGTTTTGCTGTTAATTATGTGCTAAAGATAGAAGAAAATTTTATTCCTGTAAAGAAAGTCAGTACCGTTTATCAAATAAATGGGTCAGTTTTTTATATTTTGAAGGTTATATTGGAGATTCTTAAAGTATTCCCAAGAATCTAACAGGTTGGTAATCAGATAACTACTTGCCGTCATTAGTTTTAGTTTTAATCCTTTAATTCCAACTCCTGTTTTTCAACTTCTGTGAGACTTCAGCAAGCATGCCGAAATAAAAGAGATCGGCCTATTTTTTATTTAAAGACGGTATAAATAAAAAACCCTTGATTTCTCTAAAATATAGTATTTCCTATACCCCCATTCAAGTAACAGAAAGGAGTTCACATTTTTGAAAAAAATATTTATCTGCCATACAGTATCCAATTTAAGCACCTGATATATAAAAAAAGAATGAAGGATTTGACCTCTTCAGTCTTTCATATGTTTTTAATAATCATCTCGCTCTAATACTTAAGCACGTTCGAAGTAATACTGAAACACCCTGATTTA
>JBBSSE010000046.1:0-11454 GCA_038242375.1 Chitinophagales bacterium | reverse complement strand
TAAAGTAAAAAACTATAAAGCTTTCTGGATTTTTACCATCCTTTACGCGTTTGCAGTAATCGGTATTAATTATACAGGTTTGTATTTAAATGAAGTAGCTGCGCAGAATGTTCCCATGGGGCAGGTGTTGATGGGCAGTCCATTTACTTTTCCCAAAGTTTGGGGTACAGTAGGGTATATGAGCAGTTGGTTACTTTATTTCCCGGGTATTCTTTTTATTATGTTGCTCACTAATGAATTCAATTTTAAAACGCATCGCCAGAATATCATTGATGGCTGGACACGGCAACAGTTTATAACGGTGAAATTTGTTTTTGCTATTTTATTTTCTTTGGTTACAACCTTGTTTGTTTCATTGGTAGCACTCCTGATTGGCCTAACTGCCACAGGATCCACTTTCTCTTTTTCGGGGATGGAAAATATAGGCTATATTTTTATTCAAACAGTTGCATACATCACATTTGCGATGTTTCTCGCAATACTTTTTCGCAGGAGTGGGGCAGCTATCGCGGTTTTCTTTTTGTATGGGTTGATCTTTGAATGGATCATTACTGCTTTTGTGAATTTCAAATTGAACTTGACCCCTATTGGATATTTTTTACCTCTACAGGTGACTGACGTAATGCTGCCGATTCCTTTCGGAAAAGATTTCATCTATAAAGGAGCACCTGATTTATGGATCCTCGTATTGGCGAGCCTCGTATATATAGCAGCTTACTACTTTTTTGCAATCAGGAAATTTACGAAAGACGATTTGTAAACATAAATGGTCGGGAAAAAAAACGCCTGTAAGTCATGATCTGGATAGATAATACGAATGACATTTTTTTGGTAAATTTACAATATGAATAAGGAAGATCACATTCAGCATTGGCTTACTAGTGCGGAAGAAAGTTGGGAATCAGCTTTATATCTTGCCAAAGGAAAACATTTTTCTCTTAGTTTATTTGCCTTGCATCTTTCTTTAGAAAAGATGTTTAAAGCAGTTTGGATTCAGAAAAGTGTAAAAGACAATCCTCCCTATATTCATGATCTGCAAAAGTTAGCTGATATGGTAAATCTGGAAATTGGTGCAGAAGATTATGATTATTTAGCCATCATGAACAGTTGGAATATACGAGGCAGATATCCTGACTATACAAAAAGATTATATCAAAGTACTACTGTAAACTATTTAAATGAACAAGTAGAAAAAACCAGAAAAATCAAACAATGGTTACAAGATATGATATTGAATCAGAAGTAAATGGTTACTTGCAAGCCATAAGCGATCATGGATTTCGCTGGGAAAAGGCATACCTGTTTGGAAGCTATGTAAAAGGTAATTCTAATGAGTATAGCGATATAGACCTCGCGGTCTGGAGTGAAAAGTTTGATGAGGATTATTTTACAGTTATTGAGAAAACAGCTTTCCTAAGAAGGACATTTAAGAATATCGAACTACATCCTTTCATCTTAAAAGATACGCGGGACGACAACCCTTTCATAGGAGAAATAGAGGATACCGGTGTGCTTATTACTCCGGATCATCCTTTTGAATTTAAACAAATTGATTTACTAATAAAGAATCAAAATACCCTTTCTGCATAAAGGAATCTTATTTTTTCGTAAGCTCTGTCAATGCCGCTTCCGTGGAAGGATACAGGAATGTAAATCCGGTCCCTTTTATTTTTTTATCACTAACTGTAGCACTTTTTAAAATTTCCACACTTCGTTTTCCCAGCATTAATTTCAACATAAAAACGGGTACATGCATCGGGATAAAAAATTTACCTTTTAGTTTTTCCCCTAAAATAGTCATGAACTTTTTCTGGGTTACCGGCTCCGGAGCTACCGCGTTATATACGCCATGGACATAATCATTTTCAATGCTTTCGCAAAACATCCGGCACACATCATCTATATGAATCCAGCTTAAGATTTGCTTGCCACTTCCAAAAATGGTGGCCACGCCAAATTTCAATGGTGTCTTAAATTCTTTAAATGCTCCGCCTTCATTGGCAAGAATAATTCCCTGGCGTAAAACAACTCTCCGTATGCCAAGGTCTTTTACAGGTTCACTCGCAGCTTCCCATAATACACACGTCTCTCCTAAAAAATCATGTGAAGGAAGATCTGATTCTATAAAACCTTCTCGCCTGGCCAAAGGTTTGGGGTCAGCACCGTAAATGCCTATAGCGGAAGCAGACACAAATGTCTTTACATGATGATCAGTTTCTTTTAATTTTTTAATAATTAATTCCGCGGATTTTGTCCGGCTTTCCACAATCGTTTTTTTATAGTCTGCCGACCAGTTTTTATCCATAACCCCGGCGCCTGCTAAATGAACAATATGGTCCGCTTTTTTTATTGCGTCAGCATCAAGGATTTGCTTCTCAACATTCCAATAACTATAAGAAATGTTGGGACTGTCCGAAACACTATTTTTATTTCTTGTTAAAATAATTACCTGGAAATTTCTTTCTATTAAATGCCTTGTTAAATTTGTACCTACAAGACCGGTTCCACCACTTATTAAAACTACAGCCATAATATTTTTCGTAAATTTATTAACCCTTCAAAAGTAATTCCTTTTGACGGCGTGACAACAAAAAAAACAAACGTATGAAGCACCTCTTATTATATTTATTATCCGGGATTTTTTGTCTTGGTGGATACGCACAACAAATAACGTATAGCCAGCCGGAATCAAATGATAGTAGAAGTTTAAATTTTGAAATTATTGGAAAAGTTGACGGGAACTTTTTAATCTATAAAAATATCCGGAACAGCTTCAACATAAGTGTTTATGATAACTCTATGAGAATGATCGATAAAACTGATCTTCTTTTTATGGAGGATAAAACCCTGAATGCTGACTTTATAGCTTATCCTGACTTTGCCTGGATTATTTATCAATATCAAAAAAGAAATATTGTTTATTGTATGGCCGTAAAAGTAAATGGGCACGGAAAGCTTATGACTGATCCGGTAGAACTGGATACTACTTCCATTAACTTTTTTGCGAGTAATAAACTTTATAGCACGATTTACAGTGAGGATAAATCGAAAATAATGATTTACAAAATTCAGAAGAAAAATGATCTTTTTAATTTTACAACCCTTCTTTTTGACAAAGATTTAAACCTTATTAAGAAGTCCAGAATAGAAACAAATTATGAAGACCGGAAAAATGTTTTTAGTGATTTCCTGTTGACAAACAAAGGTAATTTTGTTTTTAGTAAAGGCGACAGATCAAATTCACGCGATTTTATCCGGGAATTATTTATGGTTAGTAAAGCTCCCCAGGAGGATACATTTGCACTTACGCAATTAGATCTTTCAGATATTTACCTGGATGAGATTAAATTAAACGTGGATAATTTAAACAATAGCTACATCGTTAATTCATTTTTTTATTCTAAGAAAAGAGGAAATGTGGAAGGATTATATACCGCGGTAATGAAAGAGGATAACAATGAAGTGGTATCTGTAAATAAAGTTCTATTTGGAGATCAGGCCCGCTCAGTAGCTAAAGATCAGGGTTCATCTAAAACAGCGATGAACGATTATTTCATCCGTGAGATCATCCTGAAAAGAGATGGCGGTTTTATATTAACTGCTGAAGATTTTTACTCCCAGTCCAGGTCCAATCCATGGAACAGGTATGATTATTTATACGGGTCTCCTTCTTTTTATTCTCCCTATTATTATAATTATTATTCCCCTTATTCCTATGGGTATTATGGAAACAGGTTTTATGACAATAACTCCCAGACAAGGTTTTACTACAATAATGTTTTTGTAATGAGCATGGATAAGTCCGGTAAATTGGATTGGACAAGTGTAATTCATAAAACACAATTTGATGACGGCGAGGATAATTTCCTGTCTTATGCACTTATGCGTAGCGGAGGAGAGTTGCATTTCCTGTTCAATGAAGTTGAAAGAAGGCGCCAGCTTTTGGTTGAACAAAGTGTAACTCCCGATGGAAAGGTCGAAAGAAATCCACCACTTCGTAGTCTGGATAAAGGATATGAATTTATGGCACGATATGCAAAACAGGTAAGCGTCAATCAAATGATCGTACCGTGTACTTACCGGAATTATATTTGTTTTGCGAAGATTGAGTTTTAGATAGGTGGTGGGTGGTAGGTTGTAGGTATTAGAGGTGATGGGAGGTAGGTTGTAGGTATTAGGTTGAATGCTGCGCGTTGAATGCTGCGCGTTGAATGCTGCACGTTGAATGCCTAACTCCAAACTATAAACTCTAAACTCTAAACCCCAAACTAAAAACTATAAACTCCAAACTAAAGAACGTATTTTCGCGTTTCAAGTAAATCTTTACCGTGACGGGCATTTTTCGGGCAAATAATCCCCTCAATACTTTTCTGCTTTTTGTGTATGGCTTATTATTAAAATCAGCCTGGTTTATTAATCCGCAGATACCTGTTGTGCAAAAATCAGATGGCTTTCTTTTTAATGATATTTTAATTTTCATTAAGCCGACTTTCGATACCTGGCCAATAAGTTATTCCATTGTTTCTTATCTTCTGATTTTTACTCAGGCAGTAAGTTTCAATCATTATATGAATAGCCGGAAACTTATGCAGAAAAATAATTATCTGACTGCAATGAGTTATTTGCTGATCACATCTCTGTTTATTGATTGGAATATTTTAAGTGCACCGTTAGTGATAAATACATTTTTGATTTGGGTATGGGCCAGGTTAACGAATCTTTATAAAAGTCAGCATGTAAAATCGACCTTATTCAATGTGGGTCTTGCTATTGGCATTTGTTCCTTCTTCTATTTTCCTTCTCTCGCCTTTATTATCATGGTCATTTTTGCCTTACTATTTACAAGGGCACCAAGAGTTGCAGAATGGCTGATGCCTATAATAGGGGTGATCACCACTTTTTATTTCCTGTTTTCCTATTTGTTTCTGACCAATAAATTATACCGGTTTAGTTTGCCCGGATTTACCATAGCTTATCCTCCATTTACAGAGAAAAATATTGTTTACGCCATCGTGGTTATCGTGATTTTATTGACCATTGCAGGCATGTATTATGTAAAAGCGACCACCTCCAAACAGGTGGTGCAGGTACGGAAAGGCTGGACTTTGCTGGTATTGTATTTCATTGTGGCTATTTTAATTCCCTTTATAAATACATCTCCCAATTTTGCCTATTGGATCATTGCGGTAGTGCCCGTATCGGCCTTTGTAGCAAGTGCTTTTTTTTACCCGCGTATTCGTTGGATTCCCATGGTATTGCACTGGGTCCTCGTTGCGTTTGTTATTTATATGCAGTACTTCGTATAATATTTACTTATCCTTTACCTTTGCATTCTTTAAATATTGAAATATGAACTGAAGCATAAAAATTCCAGAGCGATTTTATACCAACTTCGATGGAAATGTTTATGCGGAAATCCATGTGACAAATAAAAACAATAAAAAATAGATACATGAAATTTGGTGTAGTAGTTTTCCCCGGTTCAAATTGTGATAGGGATATGATTCACGCTTTGCGAAATGATTTGAAACAGGAAGTCATTCCTTTATGGCATAAAGACAAAGATTTGTCTATGTTTACCAAAGAGGACTGTATCGTTCTTCCCGGTGGATTTAGTTATGGAGATTATCTGCGTTGTGGTGCTATTGCCCGTTTTAGCCCGATGATGCAAAGTGTCATCGATTATGCAAATGATGGCGGAAGGGTTTTGGGCATCTGCAATGGTTTTCAGATCCTTTGTGAGAGTGGACTTTTACCGGGAGTATTACTTCAAAATGCCAATACAAAATTTATTTGTAAGAATGTATTTATTACCGGCGAAAAAAACAATGATCACCAGGTTCATCAAATTCCGATAGCTCACGGCGAAGGAAGATATTACATCGGCGAAGAGGGTCTGGAAGAGCTTGAAAAAAATAACCAAATCATTTATCGTTATTGTAATGAAGATGGAAATGTACATGATGATCACGCGCCAAATGGTTCTTTGAACGGAATAGCCGGAATCTGCAATAAAGAAAGAAATGTATTTGGAATGATGCCTCATCCTGAAAGAGCCAGTTCTTATCACCTCGGAAATATTGCAGGAAGGAAAATTTTCGACGAATTACTAAATGTCAACTAATAATAGTTTCAGTTCATTCTTTCTATAAATTGACGGATATAAACTCCTTTTAGAAAACTATTTCGATCAGTTTCCCGGCAATTAGAAATCATTTGCATGCAATCCGAAACGACCGCGCCCGAAAAAAATATGCGCCGGGGTTGGATCCTCGCAGCGCTGATGTTTACTATGATGCTTGCAGCCATGGATGCAACGATCGTGTCCACGGCTATTCCCCAGATTGTAGGTGATCTTGGCGGTTTCTCCCTTTTCAGTTGGGTGTTTTCAATTTACCTGCTCATACAAACGATTACAATTCCTGTATATGGTAAACTGGCGGATATTTATGGCCGCAAACCAATTCTTATCACCGGTACAATAATTTTTTTAATCGGTTCTGCAAGTTGTGCCGCTGCCTGGAATATGCATTCTCTGATTTTTTTCAGAGGCTTGCAAGCTTTAGGTGCGGGTGCGATCATGGCCACCGTTAATACGTTGGCCGGAGATATCTACTCAATAAAAGAACGGGCAAAAATTCAGGGCTGGCTTTCCAGCGTTTGGGGAATGGCTGCTATACTTGGCCCTACATTAGGCGGAGCCTTCGCAGAGTATGTTTCATGGAGATGGATTTTTTTAATCAATCTTCCGATCGGGGCGGCTTCCATCGCGTTGATCGTTATTTTTTTGCATGAAAAGAAACCTCACATTCGCCATAAAATAGATTTTAAAGGTGCAGCGCTGATGCTTTTCTCCGGCACAGTCATCATGTTTGGTTTGTTGCAGGGCGGACAATCATGGCCCTGGCTTTCCTGGAATACATTGGTTATTATTATCCTTGCGATCATCATGGTAGCACTAACAATCAGGGCGGAAAGAAAATCTCCTGAACCAATTATGCCCGGCTGGGTTTGGAAAAACAGGGTGCTTCTCGGATCTAACCTCGCTATGGTCGGCATGGGTGTAGTGATGATGGGGCCCAATATGTTTCTTCCCGTTTTCGCTCAATCTGTTACAGGTTTGGGAGCCATCGCCGCAGGCTTTGTTTTAGCCAGCATGAGTCTTACCTGGCCTCTTTCTTCTTCTTTATCGGGAAGGCTTTACCTTCGTATCGGATTTAGGAATACCGCACTATGTGGTGCCTCAGTCGCTATAACAGCTATTGCTTTATTTTTATTTCTTCCCTTCCCAGGACCTGTGTGGATATTGGTTTCCCTGCAAATGCTCTTAGGCGCCGGTTTTGGATTAATGTCAACGCCCGTGTTAGTTGGTGTGCAATCTATTGTTCCATGGAATAAGCGTGGAGTTGTCACCGGTGCTAATATGTTTTCAAGATATTTGGGCCAAAGTATTGGAGCAGCAATATTTGCAACGGTTTTTAACGCCTCGCTTACGAATAAATTGACTGAAGCACCCGTCTCACTTCAAAGGAAACTCCCCGGTGTAAATAAAGTGATCGAAACACTTCAATCTCACGAAGCATCCGGAATTGTTCAATTGTATTTGCGGGAATCTTTCTTTTTTGCAACAAAGAATGTTTATTTGGGGATGACAATTGTTGCAATACTGACCCTTGGTTTTTTGTTATTGACGCCGGCCCGTTTTCCCATTGTGGAGGAAGAAGGAAAAGATTAAAGTATAGGTGGTCTAAAATTTTTTAAGTGCGTAATGGGATTTTTAAAGGAGATTTCTTATAATTCCTTTAGTTGAATGTGCCTGTCTTTAAGAAAAAAAAATTCCTCCTGGCTCCGGTTTTTTTTATCCGTTAAGGCACTCCTTTACTCAAATAACCATTCAACTATTCAACCCTCCAACCATTCAACCCTCCAACCATTCAGCCATTCGACAATTCAACAATTCAACCCTCCAACCATTCAACCATTCAACCATTCAGATCGGGACCAAACAAAAAACCCTTTCAATTTTTACATTAAAAGGGTTTTGTTTATATTTTAAGCTAATGCCTTTTTTACAAGGCTATCTGCTTTTCTACCATCATCTTTCTTAAATTGATCAGCCCGTAACGCATCCGTCCAAGAGCAGTATTGATGCTGCAATCTGTCAATTTAGCGATTTCTTTAAAGCTAAGCTCTGCATAATGCCTCATCACGATCACTTCTTTCTGATCTTCAGGCAGCATATCAAGCATTCTACTTACTTTGTCATTGCTTTGGCCCTGCATCATTTTTACATCTACACCAGGCTCAGAAAAATTAAGAACTTCAAAAATGTCATGGTTATCTGAAGTCTTAATAGCCGGCGTGCGCTTTACTTTGCGAAAATGATCTACACATAAGTTGTGGCCAATGCGCATTACCCAGGGTAGAAATTTTCCTTCATCTTTATAGCGCCCGCTGTTGAGGGTATCTATCACTTTAATAAAGGTATCCTGGAAAATATCTTCCGCGAGATATTTGTCTTTTACCAGTAAAAAAATGGAAGTGAAAATCTTTTCTTTGTAACGGTCAATGAGTTTGGACAAAGCATCAGAGTTGCCGTCAAGAAAAATTTGGATCAATTGATGATCCTGCAAAGTGTTCATGGTTTTCATAAACGATACTGTTTTTGATTTAGGATATTGTGTAAGTCCCAATTAGATAGAAAATAGCAGAGTAACTTTGGCGCGGTTTTGGCTGTAGTTCTTCACTCTTTCAGAACAATTGGAATGCTAAGGTGGGTTATGTTTTTAATACAGCCAAAGGATTTGCTAATTATTTTGTAAAACATTAGAAAATAGGGCAATACCACGTTCTTATTGTTTCCGTAAATTTACTATTTGTTACTTTTGCACCTTCATGACCAATAGAACGACAACAACTAAAAAGAAATCCACCTCCAAAAAAGAAATTTCAAATAATATCTTCATCAAAGGTGCGCGTGTACACAATCTTAAGAATATAGATGTAGAAATTCCCCGCAATAAATTTATTGTTGTTACGGGAGTTTCAGGTTCAGGTAAATCCTCGCTTACCATAGATACCTTATTTGCCGAAGGCCAAAGAAGATATGCTGAAAGCATGAGTGCTTATGCCCGCCAGTTTATGGCCCGTATGAATAAACCAGATGTGGATTATATCAAAGGTCTTTGTCCGGCCATTGCGATCGAACAGAAAGTCACCACAAAAACGCCCCGTTCTACCGTTGGTAGTATGACGGAGATATATGATTATTTAAGGCTACTTTTTGCAAGGATCGGTAAAACGATTTCACCGGTATCCGGAAGAGAAGTGAAAAAGGATGATGTAGAGGATGTTGTGAAAGCCATTAATCAATTAAAGGATGGAGATAAAGTATTGATGTTAGTCGATTTTAAAAAATCAGCGAATCGGGATGTAAAGGAGGAATTGAATATTCTGATGCAAAAGGGATTCTCGCGTTTAGCAGCAACCTCCGGGTCAAAGAAAAACGAAGAAATGGACGTTCTGCGCATTGAAGATTTGCAGGAGATGGAAGACCTCGATTCCTTCCTGGAACATCGCACATCCTTTGTGCTTGTGGACAGGCTTGTGGTAAAAGATTTTGATGAGGAAGATAACCATCGTATATCTGACTCAGTTAGTACATCTTTTTACGAAGGAGAAGGAGAATTACTACTCGTCATTAACGATAGTACGAAACTGCATTTTTCAAATAAATTTGAACTGGATGGAATGCGGTTTGAAGAACCGGTTCCCAATTTATTTTCTTTTAATAATCCGTATGGCGCCTGCCCGGTTTGCGGAGGCTTTTCTCTCGTTTTAGGAATAGATGCAGATCTTGTAATCCCGGATAAAACTCTGAGTGTGTATGAAAACGCAATAGCGCCCTGGCGGGGTGAAAAACTGGGTCAATGGAAAGAAAGACTCATTAAAGGAGCAGGTCGTTTCGATTTTCCGATCCATAAACCAATTATGGATCTCACAACAGCCCAATATAATTTATTGTGGACGGGGAATGAGTATTTTGGTGGTTTGGATGAGTTTTTTAAAGAGGTAGAACAGAATCTGTACAAAATTCAATACCGCGTTTTACTAAGTCGTTTCAGGGGCCGCACCACCTGCCCCGAATGCCATGGTTACAGATTGAGAAAAGAGGCATTATATGTAAAAGTTGCTGATCACAATATTGGCCAATTAGGAGAAATGCCGGTGAAAGATCTTCAAAAATGGTTTGAAAATGTAGAACTATCCAAATTTGATCAGGAAGTTGCTAAGAGAATTCTTATAGAAATAAAAACAAGGCTGGCTGTGCTGGTAGAGGTGGGCTTGGGTTACCTCACTTTAAACAGGTTGGCAAATAGTCTTAGTGGTGGCGAGAGCCAAAGGATACAATTGACCCGCAGCCTGGGAAGTAACCTGACGGATTCTCTTTATATACTTGATGAACCTTCTATCGGATTACATTCGAGGGATACAGAAAATTTAATCGGTGTTTTAAGAAATCTTCAGGATTTGGGCAATACAGTAATAGTAGTAGAGCATGATGAAATGATGATGCGTAAAGCAGATCATATCATTGATATGGGGCCTTTGGCGAGTCATTTAGGAGGGGAAGTAATTGCGGAGGGAAACTATGATTCCATTATCAAAAACCCCGAAAGCCTGACGGGGAAATACCTGAAAGGGGAATATAAAATAGAGCCGCCAAAACATGTCCGTAAATGGACACGATCAATAAAAGTAGAAGGTGCAAGGGAGAATAATTTAAAGAATATTGATGTTGTTTTTCCTCTGAATGTTTTGTGTGTGGTTTCCGGTGTGAGTGGAAGTGGAAAAACAACCCTCGTAAAACAAATTCTTTCCCCGGCCTTAAAGAAAATGAAAGGCGAGGTGGCAGATAAAATAGGATTACATAAAAGTATTTCAGGTGATACTGACTTCATCACACAGATTGAAATGGTGGATCAAAATCCTATCGGAAAATCATCCCGGAGTAACCCGGTGACGTATATAAAAGCTTATGATGAGATCAGGGATTTCTATAGTAAACAGCCTCTTAGTAAAATACGTGGATACCAGCCAAAACATTTTTCTTTTAATGTGGATGGAGGCCGGTGTGATGCATGTAAAGGAGAAGGGGAACAGGTAGTGGAAATGCAGTTCCTTGCAGATGTACACCTCGTTTGTGATGTATGCGAAGGAAAGCGTTTTAAGGATGAAGTTCTGGAGGTTAAATTCAACGGAAAAAGCATTTATGATGTGTTGGAAATGAGTGTGGACGATGCAATTGTTTTCTTTGAAAACGGCCAATCAACCGGTAAAAAGAAAGATGATTCCGGAGTATTAATCGCAAAGAAATTACAACCACTTAGTGATGTGGGTTTAGGATATATCAAACTGGGACAATCCTCCGGTACATTATCCGGTGGGGAGGCG
>JBBSSE010000045.1:0-11481 GCA_038242375.1 Chitinophagales bacterium | reverse complement strand
TATTTTACTGGAATTTCTTTTATTACTATTTAAAATAGCGCGTATTTATGAATTCATTTTCTGTTTAACTGTCTGGCAATGATTCATTTGATCATCATTTAAGTTTTATTATGTTACCCTCAACACGATGATTTAAAATACAAATTTTTAGTATGAATTATATAACAGGCAGAATTAGGTTTTGGCTGTTAAACTAATTTCATCCTATAAGTCTTTAAGCAAGTTAACAATTCAGCCATTCAACCATTCCGCGCAACGCACTATTATCCTAATTTTTTCTTCTTTACATTTGCGCAAAATAACAAAAGAATGACAGAAGTAGAACCGTGGTTTAAGGATTGGTTTAATTCGCCTTATTATCACCAATTATATTTTAAGAGAGATGAGCGGGAAGCAGCTAAATTTATCGATCATTTGGTAGAGCATCTACAGCCTCTTCCAGGAGCAACGATGATTGATGTTGCCTGTGGAAAAGGAAGGCATTCTGTTCAGTTGGCTTCAAAAGGATTTGATGTGACCGGTATTGATCTTTCAGAAGACAGCATTCGCGAGGCAAAGAATTGGGAAAATGAAAGCCTTCATTTTTTCGTGCATGATATGCGTCTCCCATTCCGGATCAATTTTTATAATTATGCCTTTAATTTCTTTACCAGCTTTGGATATTTTGATACACGACGCGAACATGATAACGCTATCCGGACCATTGCTCAATCTTTAAAACCGGAGGGAGAATTTGTTATAGACTTTTTGAATATTCATTATGCCGAAGAGCATACCATTCATCAATCCGATATAGAGATAGGGGATGTCAATTTCCACATCACAAAATGGTTTGATGATACCCATTTCTATAAACGGATTGTTGTGGAAGACAAAGCTTTAGCCGAACCCTTGGAGCACCTCGAAAAAGTAGTCAAATTTACCCTGGAAGATTTTACAGTGATGTTTGGCACTCATCAGTTGCGGGTTCAGGAAGTATTTGGAGATTATGATTTTTCAGATTACGATGTAAAAAAATCACCACGGTTAATCATCCGTGCAAAGAAAATAATGAACGCATAAAGGGTGAGTCTTTAAAATTTACTTTAATGATATTTAGAAAAGTGGAAGGCGGGATTTATACCCATTCTTTCACTTTTCTGATTTAATGCAGGATTGAAATAGGGAAACTATTTTAATGTAAATTTTTGATTGAAAAATCCGCTGATTTGATAGGTAAAAGTTCGGAGGAATGAATATTATTTCCCCGGGATAAAAATGACACTTCCGCTCTTTTTTAAATCAGATTCCATGCGTACCTCATACCTGTGCGTTCCGTCCGTTACAATCATCACGGCTGTATTTGGTGGAATAGTTCCCAGGTTTTCTGCATACATCGTTACCACATTCTCGGTTACATTCGGATCTAATGAAAGTGTCAGAGAAATTGGTTTATCTGTAAGCATGCGGTTGGATAAAACAACTTTACCATTAAAAAATACGGAAATAGAATCGCCATCTATTTCTCCATTATCATAAAAGTCTAACCGGAAAGTTGGATTTTCAATTCCGATTGTTTTTACGATATCAGTCCTTCTTGAGGTTAATTTAGGATGTTTGGCTACAACAGTTTCGACGGGCGTTGGTTTTACGACCGGTTCAGCAATCGGTTCACTTTTCAATTTTGGAAAAGAGATCTCTGGTTTAGGTTCTTCTTTTGGTGGCGCCTTTGCTACAACATGTGGCTGAACTTTTCTGGGAGCTGCAGCAACGGGTTTATGAGGTGCGGGTTTTGTGGGAGTCATACCAACCACATTTTCCCTTTTTTTGTCAACACCAAGTGGCGTTCTACTCACAATTCTTCTTGATAAAACGGTCAATCCTTTTCCACAACCTTCTCCCTGATTGGGCGCGGGTTCCCAGGTTCCTTTTAATATTTCTGTATTATCCGGCCCTCTTTCGTAGTGCAGCCGGTGTGTTTGAAAACAATTTAAGAATGTGGGTGGCGTATTAAATTTCGTTCTTTCAATTTCTGTAACGACGATTTCTTTTTTTGCCGGATCAAGTGTTCCGGTTAGTCTGCAAATAGTATAATAACTATTTCCAAATTCCTTGAAGTAGCTGTAAGAATAGCCTGAAACGCGTGTTCCTTCGGTGGTTAGTTCCAACACATATCCTATATTTTCATCGGTACCCCGGCTGGTTTCATCAAATTCGCCCTTCCACTGTCCATTATAGTTTATTTTTTTACCATTGGTTTTGGAGTAACGCTGGTTGGTATTCGTTTGTGCAAGGGGTATTTGCGCAAATAAACTTTGGTAACCGAATAGTAAGAACAATGTGGTAAAAATCACTTTCATTTATCCCCTGATTTATTTCTTTCAAAATTAATTGTTATTAAATGCATATCCTCTCAAAGGAATAGCATCTTTGTCTAATACTTCGTTAAATTTGCATCTCTATAAAATAAAAAATAATTTTTTTTAAGTTTGCATAATGATGAATATAACTTTTCCGGATGGTGCTGTAAGGCAATATGAACAAGGAGTTTCGGCAATGGATATCGCAAAATCGATCAGCGAAGGCCTGGCCAGAAAAATTTTAGCGGCTGAAGTAAATGACGAAGTATGGGATCTTACGCGTCCGATAAATGAAGATGCTTCTGTGAAATTTCTTAGCTGGGATGATGAAAAAGCAAAAGCAACTTTTTGGCATTCTTCCGCGCATTTGATGGCAGAGGCGGTAGAAGATACTTTCCCCGGTGTAAAATTCTGGGTAGGTCCGCCAATAGAAAAAGGATTCTATTATGATATCGATCTGGGTGATAATGTGATCACCGAATCGGACCTGCTGAAGCTTGAAAAGAAAATGAAAGAGCTCACAAAATTAAACAGCCCTTTTACCAGGAAAGAAATTTCAAAGGCCGACGCAATAAAGTATTTTGAAGAAAAAGGCGATGAATATAAATTGGATTTGCTTTCGGGTCTGGAAGATGGAAACATTACTTTGTATACTCAGGGTGAATTCACAGACTTGTGCCGTGGACCGCATATACCATCTACCGGTGTTATCAAAGGAATAAAATTAACTTCTATAGCCGGTGCTTATTGGAAGGGAGATGAGAAGAATAAAATGCTTACCCGTATTTATGGGGTAACTTTTCCAAATCAAAAAGAATTGGATGAATACATGGTTTTCCTGGAAGAAGCTAAAAAGCGCGACCATAGAAAACTGGGAAAGGAGTTAGAGTTATTTGCTTTTTCAGAAAAAGTAGGAGCAGGATTGCCTTTGTGGTTACCAAAAGGAGCGATGCTTCGTCAACGTTTGCAGGATTTTATGCAGAAGGCACAGCTTGAATCAGGGTATCTTCCTGTGATTACGCCACACATTGGTTCTAAGAATTTATATATTACCAGCGGTCACTATGATAAATATGGCGCGGATAGTTTTCAGCCCATAAAAACACCTGTAGAAGGGGAGGAGTTTTTCCTGAAACCGATGAATTGTCCGCATCATTGCGAAATTTATAAAACAGCCCCAAGAAGCTATAAAGATTTACCACTAAGACTTGCAGAGTTTGGAACTGTTTATCGTTATGAGCAATCAGGTGAATTACATGGATTGACAAGAGTGCGTGGATTTACACAGGATGATGCGCATTTGTTTTGCATGCCTAACCAGGTGAAAGACGAATTTAAAAAAGTGATTGATCTTGTTTTATACACCTTTAAGTCACTGGGATTTACTGATTTTACCGCCCAGATTTCGTTGAGAGATAAAAACGATCACTCAAAATATATTGGTAGTGATGAGAATTGGGAACGCGCTGAAAAGGACATTATTGAAGCTGTTGAAGAAAAAGGATTGCAGAATGTAGTGATTGAATATGGGGAAGCGGCTTTTTATGGCCCTAAACTGGATTTCATGGTGCGGGATGCTATCGGAAGAAAATGGCAATTAGGAACCATCCAGGTAGATTATAATTTACCTGAAAGATTTGACCTGACTTATATTGGAGAAGATAATGCGAAGCACAGGCCTGTTATGATACACCGGGCGCCATTCGGAAGTCTGGAGAGATTTGTAGCCGTTTTGACAGAGCACTGCGCCGGAAAATTCCCGATGTGGCTGGTACCGGTTCAGGTAAAAGTATTACCGATAAGTGATAAGTTCCTGCCTTATGCAGAAAATGTTTTAATTCAATTAAAAAATAATGATATTCGTGCTGAAATTGATGACCGTAGTGAAAAGATTGGCAAAAAAATAAGAGACACCGAATTGGCAAAAATTCCATTAATGCTTATTATAGGCGAAAAAGAAGTGAATGATGGAATGGTTTCTGTAAGAAGACAAGGTAAAGGGGACGAAGGAACGAAGTCCGTTGAAGACTTAATTAAGGCGATCAAAGAGGAAGTAAATGCTAAAATTCAAATAAATTAATTAGTTTACACTTCCGATAAAAAGAGATTTAATTAAATGGTCTCAAAAAGATTCCAATCATTTAATAACTATTAACAACAAAAAAATTTATAACCTAAAATCAATTAATGGCATTTCCACCCAGACCGCCCAGAGGGGCATTTAATCCAAGGTTCAGAAAAGAACAACAACAGGAACATCGAACAAACCACATGATAAAAGTACCTATGGTACGTCTTGTGGGAGAGAATATAGAAATAGGAGTTTACCCAATAGCAGAAGCACAAAAAATTGCCAACGATCTTGAATTAGACCTGGTTGAAATTTCCCCACAGGCAGATCCCCCGGTATGTAAAGTAATCGATTATAATAAATTTCTTTACGAAAAAAAGAAACGTGAAAAGGATATGAAGGCAAAGAGTAAGGTTTCTGAAATAAAAGAGATCCGCTTTACGCCGAATACAGATGATCATGATTTTGAATTCAAAACAAAACATGCGGAAAATTTTTTAAAGGATGGCAATAAGGTAAAAGCTTATGTGCAATTTAAAGGAAGAGCGATCATGTTTAAAGAGCGGGGAGAATTGCTTTTGCTGAAATTTGCAGAACGTCTTGTAGAAGTAGGTACATTGGAAAGTATGCCTAAACTTGAAGGTAGAAGGATGTTCGCCATTTTTGCCCCCAAAAGTCAGAAGAAAAAATAGTCTTTTTTTAATAAATAATCAGGGTATCTGTTTTGCAGATACCCTGATTATATTTTAGTATTACTCCCTTTTTACCGGATCGACTTGTTAAAGTTAATGGTAGTATCCCGATCAATTTGGTCATAAGTGCTCTGATGCAACGTATATTTACGATAGGGAAAATTAGGTACTTCCACGGTATGAAAGAACGTAATTATTACAGAATTTTGCGGAGTAATAAAATTAATTTTAAAAGAAGTCTATGAAACAAGAAAGTGAAGAAGTGATTAATGTAATGATTGTGGATGATCACGTACTTTACAGAGCAGGTGTTAAAGCTGCTCTTTCCTCAAAAAAAGATATAAAAGTAATAGCTGAAGCAGACAATGGCCAACATCTGTTGAATATGCTGAAAGGTGTTCAACCAGATGTTATTCTATTGGATATCCAAATGCCGATCATGGATGGAATAGCGACATTGCCGGAAATTAAGAAATTATACCCAAATATAAAAGTCATCATGCTTACGCTTCTGGACGATCAAAGCGTTATTACCAAATTAATGGAGCTTGGAGCAAACAGTTACCTGGTAAAGACTTCCGATGCAGATGTGATCTATGAAGCGATCAAAACCTGTCACGAACAGGAATTTTTTTTTAATTCCCTTACTAATAAAGCATTGTTGAATAATCTTAGGCAGAAGAATCATGTTTCTCCATTTAGGCTGGCGCAGGACGATGCTTCTCTTACAGATAAAGAGATAACCATTCTTAGGCTTATGTGCGAAGAAAAAACAACCCGTGAAATAGCTGAAGCCGTGGAGTTAAGTCCGCGAACAATTGAATCTATCCGGGATAAATTAAAAACGAAAACCGGAACTAAAAGCACGGCAGGTTTAATTATGTTCGCAGTTAAAAATAATTTGCTGACAGAGGAAGATTAATTTTATTTTCCTCCGGAGATACCTTATTTTGCTCATTCATATTCCAATATGGTTGAGCATTTTTTTATTTACAATAATAATTTTTACCGGGAAAATACCCCTGTAATGGGTGTTGGCAACCGTGCACTGATGTATGGCGATGGATTATTTGAAACGATGAGAATTCATCATAATATTTTCGTTAATAAATCCCTTCATTTTGATCGCTTTTTTGCAGGCATTTTGTTGCTGAAATTCCCCCGGCCTGAAAATTTTACGGTAGAATTTTTTGTAAAAAAAATGCAAAAACTTCTATTAAAAAATGGAATTGAGAACAATGCAAGAGTGCGTCTGATGGCCTTTCGCAGAGAAGAGACTGCATTGAATCATTTTAATGGATCTTTTAATTACATCATGGAGGCCTGGCCAATAGAGGAAGTAATTTTAATCAATGAGGTTGGAATGGAAACAGGTGTTTTTAAGGATGTACAAAAAAGTTGCGACCCGTTTTCAAACATAAAATCAAATAATTACCTGGCAAGCGTAATGGCCCGGATTTTTGCCAAAGAAAATAATCTCGATGAATGTCTCTTAATAAATTCATTCGGCAGAATATGCGAATCTGCAATCGCGAATGTTTTTATTATAAAGCAAAAGGTGATTTATACTCCACCCTTATCAGAAGGCTGTGTGGCCGGCGTGGTCAGAAGGTGGCTTCTTGAAAATTTGCCCACTCCGGAATTTCAAATAATCCAAAAGGAAATTACCCCGGAAGATGTACATAATGCGGAGGAGATTTTTCTAACGAATTCCCTTAAACCAGTTCGATGGGTTCAACGTTTTCAGAACAAGGAATTTGGCAATACAATGACGGAGAGAATTGCCGGTTATGTATTTGCAAATATGACGGGTGTGAAATTATCAAATGATTAATGATTCATTAAGATTTGACGGACAATGTTTCAGAATCATTTAAGCCTTTATTTTGAATAGACGGTTTACCTTTGCAAAAAAATATAAATTCACCAATGGTTTATTTAACGCGTGTTGAGCACTTTAATGCAGCTCATAAATTATTTAATCCGGCATGGGATAAAGAAAAAAACGAAGCAGTTTTTGGAAAGTGTGCTAATGAGAACTGGCATGGACATAATTATGAATTACAGGTAACGCTTAAAGGAGTGGTGAATCCGGATACCGGGTTTTTATTTGATGTGAAAAGATTAAGCCAACTGGTTAATGATCATGTGATCGAAAAAATAGATCATAAAAACCTTAATATAGATGTTGACTTTTTAGAAGGAAAAATGTGCTCTACGGAAAATTTAGCTATTGGAATATGGCAACAATTACAGCCTCATCTTCCATCTTCAGTTCAGTTGCATTGTATTAAATTATATGAAACTCCCCGGATTTTTGTAGAGTATTTTGGAGAATAACCAATAAAAGGCTTTATATTATTATTATGAGTAGAAAAGTATCTGTTTATCGAAAAGAACATTTTAATGCTGCGCACCGCCTGAATAATCCTGCATGGGATGAAGAAAAAAACAGGCGTGTTTTTGGCAAATGTAATAACCCGAATTTTCACGGTCATAATTATGAAATGGAAGTGAAAATAACCGGTGAACCCAAAGCTGACACAGGCTTTGTAATAGATCTGAAAGTTTTAAGTGATATCATCCAGGCGGAGGTGATTGAAAAATTCGATCATAAAAATTTAAACCTGGATGTACCTGAATTTAAAAATTTAAATCCTACTGCAGAAAACATAGTGGTGGTTATTTATGATACTCTGCGTGAAAAAATAAATTCAGATCTGGATCTACAAGTGAGACTATACGAAACACCCAGAAACTTTGTTGAGTTTCCGGCATAAATTATTAAAAATAAAAAACAATTATGGGTTATAAGAAGATTGAACAATACGATGAAGAAATCACACAAGGACTAACCAAAACTTACCGTGAAACACTTAGCCTGATTGGCGAAGACCCTGATAGGGAAGGATTGATCAAAACACCGGAAAGAATAGCCAAAGCTCTGCAATACTGTACACAAGGTTATCAGCTTGATGCGCAGGCTATTTTAAATTCCGCTAAATTTCATGAGGATGTCAGTGAAATGATCATTGTTAAAAACATAGAATTATATAGTATGTGCGAACATCACATGCTACCGTTTTTCGGGAAGGCGCACGTTGCCTACATACCGAACGGCTGGATCACCGGTTTAAGCAAAATCGCGAGGGTGGTAGATGTTTATGCCCGGAGGTTGCAGGTGCAGGAACGACTGACCCACCAGATTTTAAAGGCGATAGATGAGACCTTAAATCCGCTTGGAGTAGCGGTGGTAATAGAAGCAGAACATCTTTGCATGATGATGCGTGGTGTGCAAAAACAAAATTCGGTAACGACAACCTCGGCATTTGTGGGAGAATTTGAAAAACAATCAACCCGTAATGAATTTATTAATCTCATTTCTGCTGATTTAATTAAAAGAAGATAAAAATAAAAATAATTTATGGCGCATGCATTTGTATTTCCCGGACAAGGATCTCAATTTCCGGGTATGGGAAAGGATTTATACGATCAAAACCCGGAAGCGAAAATTTTGTTTGAACGTGCAAACGAAATATTAGGATTTAATATTTCGGAAATCCTCTTTAATGGTACGGCTGAACAATTAACTCAAACCAAAGTAACCCAACCTGCAGTATTCCTGCATTCGATCATTGCCTATCAGACTTTAACGGCTGGAAAACCTCAAATGGTTGCCGGACATTCATTGGGAGAGTTTTCGGCATTAGTAGCCAATGGTTGTCTTTCTTTTGAAGAAGCATTAATTCTTGTTTCTATCAGAGCCCGTGCTATGCAGCGTGCCTGTGAAATAAATCCGTCAACCATGGCCGCAATCCTGGCTCTGGATGATAAAAAAGTAGAAGAAATCTGTTCTTCTATCGGACCTGAAATTGTGGTTCCGGCAAATTATAATTGCCCTGGCCAAATTGTTATTTCCGGCTCAAAAAGAGGAATTGAAGAGGCCTGTATTTTATTAAAAGAAGCAGGTGCCAAACGTGCGCTCATTCTTCCGGTTGGCGGAGCTTTCCACTCTCCTTTGATGGAACCCGCAAAAGAAGAACTATCCGAAGCGATCAATAAAACAACTTTTTATAAACCATTTTGCCCGGTTTATCAAAATGTCGTGGCAAAAGCGGTGATCGATCCGGAACAAATTAAAGCGAATTTAAACGCCCAGCTTACCGGCCCGGTTAGATGGACTCAGACAATTACACAGATGATTGCTGATGGCGCGACTGAATTTACAGAATGCGGTCCCGGTAAAGTTTTGCAGGGATTGATCGGTAAAATAAACCGCGAAGTAACAACGAATCATCTTGGATAATATAATTGATTGAATCAACGGTGGCTCCTGAGATCCTTGTTTTTTTATTTGACTCTAAATGACTTTTATGAAACCATTCTTTTCAATTTTATTCTTGTTTATGAACACATTATGTATCGCGCAGATAAAATATCCTCCTACTGAAAAAAGTAATCAGCAGGATGATTATTTCGGAACGATCATTAAAGATCCATATCGCTGGCTGGAAGATGATAATAGTAAAGAAACGAAGGAATGGGTAGCAGCAGAGAATAAAGTAACGGATCAGTATCTGTCAACCATTCCATTCCGGAATAAAGTGAAGGAAAGGCTTGCAGAATTATGGAATTATCCCAAATATGGAGCACCTTTCAGAAAAGGTGGTTACCTCTATTTTTATAAAAATGACGGTTTGCAAAACCAGAATGTTTTGTACCGCCAAAAAGGATTGAATGGTGAGCCGGAAGTATTTATTGATCCGAATAAATTGAGTAAAGATGGAACGGTGTTTCTTGAAGTACCTGTTTTTAGCGAGAATAATCAATACGCGGCTTATTTTGAAGCACAGGCTGGTAGTGACTGGCAGATTGCCCGTGTAATGGATGTCCGTACCGGAAATTTATTAAAAGATGATTTGCAGTATATTAAATTCAGTGGAATTTCCTGGAAGGGAGATGAAGGATTCTATTACAGCAGGTATCCCGTTTCAAATGAAGAAACAAAACTCACGGGGCAAAATCGTTTTCATTCCATTTATTTTCATAAAATAGGTACACCACAAACGGATGATTTATTGGTTTTTGAGGATAAGGAACATCCATTAATGATTTTATCCGGGGTAATTACGCACGACAAGCGCTTTGTTGTTGTAATAAAAAGTGAAGGCACCAGTGGAAACGAACTTTGGGTAAAAGATCTTCAAAAAAACGATCCCGATTTTAAACTGGTTATAAAAGGATTTGACAATCAAATAGAGGTTATAGATAATTCCGGAGACAGGCTTTTGGTGAAAACAAATGCGGGTGCTCCGAATTATAAATTAGTTTCAATCGATCCCGCTAATCCTGCCCCTGAAAACTGGAAAATGGTGCTTGCTGAAAAGAAAGAATTGTTACAATCAGTCGGAAAAGCAGGGGGGAAATTGTTTCCGGTTTATTTGAAAGATGCTTCAAGTAAAATTTATCAAACAGATTATACAGGAAAGATAGAAAGAGAAATAGAATTGCCGGGAATAGGGACTGCTACAGGCTTTGACGGAAACAAAAGTGACCAGGAAATATTTTATTCCTTTTCTTCCTTTAATTATCCGCCTTCAATTTTCCGGTATGTGATCTCTTCCGGGAAAACAGAATTGTATAAAAAAAGTGATGCAAAATTTGATGCAGATAAATATGAAGTGAAACAGGTATTCTTTAAAAGCAAAGATGGTACAAAGGTTCCTATGTTTATTACACATAAAAAAGGGATGGTTTTAAATGGCAAAAATCCTTTGTTGCTTTATGGATACGGTGGATTTAATATTCCTATGACGCCATCATTTTCTATTTCAAACGCATTCTTCCTTGAACAGGGCGGGGTGTATGTTGTAGTGAATCTGCGTGGAGGAAATGAATATGGGGAAGCCTGGCATAAAGGTGGAATGCTTCAAAACAAACAAAATGTATTTGATGATTTTATTGGCGCAGCCGAATATTTAATCGCTAATAAATTTACGAATCCGGATAAGCTTGCTATTCGTGGTGGAAGTAATGGTGGCTTGTTGGTAGGAGCTGCTATGGCCCAACGACCTGAATTATTTAAAGTAGCTATTCCACAAGTCGGAGTAATGGATATGCTCCGGTATCATCTATTTACAATCGGCTGGGCCTGGGCAACAGAATACGGGCGAAGCGATAAAAAAGAAGACTTTGAGAACCTGGTAAAATATTCTCCTCTGCACAATCTTAAAAAAGTCGTAAAATACCCTGCTACGATGATCACAACAGCCGATCATGATGACCGGGTAGTACCGGCACATAGTTTTAAATTTGCGGCTCAATTGCAAGCCATGAATGATGGCACAAATCCTACCCTTATCCGGATAGAAACCCAGGC
>JBBSSE010000044.1:0-11672 GCA_038242375.1 Chitinophagales bacterium | reverse complement strand
GTTTGCCACATGCCAAAGAGTTGATTTAGATTGGATTTTATTTCTATGAATTTTTGTCCGTTGTACGAAAATATCCGCGGCGCCATCCACTCCCCTGCTATGATCAATTCCTTTTTACCATTGCCGGTTACATCTGCCCAGGAGGCACCTGTAACCATACCGATATTCGCAATATCCGGATTCAATGTTTTAGCGATGTCTTTAAAATGTCCTTTACCATCGTTCAGGTATAAATAACTGGTGGGTGTAATGCCGTATTCTCTTGGAGTATTTCTTCCTCCTACAAAAAGGTCCATATGCCCATCTCCATTAAAATCATGTGCTATCGCTACAGAGATATTCATTCCATTCGGAGGCAATGCCTGTGCATCAATGGTAAAAACTCCCTTCCCATCATTTTTAAATAACCTGTTCTGCATTTGCCGGCTAAAAACCTGGCTACTGTTGCCACCCGGACCTATGAACAGATCCAGATCACCATCTCCATCGGCATCAAAAAGAACTGCCGCGCCATCTTCAAAATCGATGTATTGGTCAAAAGCCGGCTGCTTCATTTTTACAAAATCACCTTTACCTGTTTGTAAATAAACCTGCCCGGGGAATCCTTTTGTACCACCAATATAAACATCATCCAGCCCGTCGCCATTTACATCCCCCACGGCAGCTTTAGGACCTTCCCGTGAGAGCATCTGAAGAATATTTCGTTCATAATAAAAATCGATATTATCATCTTCGCGATGGGTATCAAAATCCATTTTTACCTGGTTAAAAACGGGCATTGGGAACACCTGTTGAAATCCTCTATAAACCGGCGCATTTTCCGGTTGTTGAATAACCAAAACAGTATCCTTTGGCGGATGATCATATTTTGTAAAAGTGCGGTTAGGCCAGATGATGATCATTGAATCAATTTCCTTTCCTTTCCCTAAGCCAATAATTTGTTTATAATCTACTGAAGACTGAAACCCCCTGCTGGGAACCACTTCACGGCTAAGAATTTGATCACCGACATACAATTTTATCTTACTCCCTATAGCAAAAGTGTTTTTTTCTTTCCCTTTTAAAAAGATGCCGAGGTAGGAATGATCATTCGTTTCACGTGAATTATTTTTATAAATAAATGCCGGGCCGTTTTCATTATTGATCACCAGGTCAAGGCTGCCCTCATTATTCAGGTCACCATAAGCCGCGCCGTTCGAAAATGCCTTTTGCGTAAATCCCCAATTCATGCCTTCATCTGAAAAGCGAAGATCGCCTAAATTCCTGTAAACCTTATTAACGACAGGTGTTTGAGGTATCTTTTTGAGTACTTCATCCACATTCTTTTTCTGACCAGTCAACACCATTTTTTGATACACATCGTTAGCAAAAAAGTCCATAAAATCCAGGTTGGTCACGTCCCTGTTAACGCCGTTACAAATAAAAATATCATTGTGTCCGTCATTATCAGCGTCAAAGAAAAGTGCGCCCCAACTCCAGTCCGTCGCTTCCACACCGGCATAATTGGCTATTTCCAGGAACCTGCCATTCTTATTATTCAGGTGCAAACAGTTTTTTACATATTGATAAGAAAATCCTGATTTTAATTTACTGTTGAAGAGATCAATATTATCAAAAGCACCCATGGTTTTCAAACGATAATCATCTCCGGGAAGCATGTCTGTCGTAATAATATCCGGGTAATCATCATTGTTAATGTCTGCAATATCGGCTCCCATGGAAGACATGCTCATGTGCTGCAACCAATCATCCGCCTCATCTTTAAAGGTGCCGTCCTTCTGATTGATATAGAGATAATCCCTTTCGTAGGAATCATTAGAAACATACACATCCGGCCAGCCATCCCCATTGATATCCCCGACAGAAACGCCTAAACCAAAACTGATCAAACTGCTGTGAATGCCAGCCTGCATAGTCACATCGGTAAAAAAACCATCATCATTTCGAAAGAGCCTGTTACCACCACCCTTTAAAAAGGGAGCTACATTCCACAAAGAATCGGGCAAATCCCGCCGGTTGGCATTGTTCAAGGTATTTACAGGAATAGGACTATTATTGATCATGAAGCAATCCAAATCTCCATCGCCATCATAATCGAAAAAGGAAACCTGCGTGGTATAGCCAACAATATCCAACCCGTATTCCGCGGCAGATTCGGTAAAAGTGAGATCTTTATTATTGATGTATAATTTATTAATGCGGTGGCCACTTTGCATATTACCGGAATTGCAGATAAAAATATCCAACCAGCCGTCATGGTTTATATCCACAAAGACAACACCGGTGCTCCACATACTATCCTGCTTAAAACCTGAATTAGGAGTAATGTCGTCGAATTTAAAATCGCCTTTATTAAGGTATAATTTATTTTCTCCCATATTGGAGGTCAACAAAATATCCGGTAAGCCGTCATTATTAATATCCCCAATGGCCACGCCGCCACCGTTATAAAAATTGCGAAAGAGAAAGCTATTATTGATCTCCTGATCATGCACTTCATTATTGAAGTCTATGCCGGTATTGGTCATCAATGTAAATAATGGTTTTTGCTGCGGAGATTTGCAAGAGGCAAATAAAAAAAGAAGATAACTTAAACGAATAAAATATTTCATTAAAGGGATTTAAAATCAGCTTGATCAGGTTTGGTTCTTTTAATAAAAACGATATGAATTCCGTATTTAAAAGGCAATTTCACTTCTAAATTTATGTAGAAATGAGTTGTTACAGCATCATAAGCGCATTCTTTTAATCTTCCTCAATTTAATTACTTTTTATGAGAAAAAATTAAAACTGGTCTGATGGTCTCTATCTGCACCAGCTTGCGTATGCAGACCGTGACGGTCAGACGGTCGGGCAAAACAAAAGGCCACTTAACGATTTCCGTTAAATGACCTTTGAATTTATCAATTATGAAAAGAGTTAATAACCTGGATTTTGTTTTAAATTAGGATTGGCAAGTAATTGATCCTGCGCAATCGGGAAAAGCAGATTTCTTTCGGGATCCGTATCTGCTTCTTTTAATTGCCAGCCCACCAGGAATACGCCAAACCTGATCAGGTCCTGCCTGCGCCAGCTTTCCCAATACATTTCCCTGCCTCTCTCTGCCAGTAAAGAATTCGGATCAGCTACATTGGAGGAATTTACCAGCGCAATAGTCGATAAAGCTTTGGCTCCTCTGGCGGTACGCAAGGCATTTACTATTATTAAAGCACCCGCTACATCCGGGGATGACTGGCGCAATTTAGCTTCAGCTACCATTAACATCACATCCGCATACCGGAAAATTTGTAGTTGATTGCGTTGATTTCCGCCACTATACGCTGTATAATCAGGAGGATATTTGATAACCCGGATACCAGCAACTTCCAATCTTTTCGGATCAGTTTCAACCAGTTTAACGTCGGGTGTAAATGCCAATGGATTCCCCTGGCGGTCTTTTATTTTTTCACCAGCTTCATTATATTGCTGGCCTACCAGGAAGCCTGGTTTCAGGCCTGAAACTTCCGTTACTCCGGTATAAGCTTTACCTCCTATCCGGGAATCCGCTGCATCAAATGTGTTATAAAAATCCGCTACAGTGCTAAATCCATTCCAACCGGCAGCACCGTAATTATTGTCCTTATCGTAGGAATTATAGTGCAGGGTCATCATCCATCTTGAATTGATTCCACCACTGCTTACCCCATTACTGGAAGCAGCTCCTGTATTGGGCCATCCAAGGATCATTTCCTTTGATCTTCCGGCATTTAGCGGACCAAAATTATCAAAGTAATTCGCTGTCAGGCTGTATTTTCCGCTGGAAATAATTTGTTGACCAAGCGTAACGACCTGCTGCATGTCCGCATCAGAAAAAGTGGGTGTTTTTTTATTTAAAAAGGCGCCTTTGTTCAATAAAACTTTCATCAATAAAAAACGCGCTGCATCAGGGCTTGCCCTGTATGGGACATTGGAAGCAGGCAACTGAGGTATAATGGAGGTAAGCGTATTTACCAAAGTATCAATAGCTTCCTGTGGCTGTAAAACGGGTGCAGCGGTAATGGCATTATAATCTGAAATTTGGCGATAAGGTACCTGGCCAAATAAATCCAGATAATAGAACTGAGCTAATGACCGGAGAAAAAGTGCTTCTGCTTTCTGAGTCGGATTTGGATTAAAAGCCAAAGTGGTCAAGGCATTACTCTCCAGCCCTCCCAGGCCATTAAATACATTTTTGAATTGCACGTGAATAGTTGTCCAGGTATGAGCATGCAATACCCGCCAAACCCCATTATCATCCCAGTCGCCACCCCGGGTTGGAATCAGGGCTTCATCTGTTGTTGTTTCCTGCAAGGAAAACATCAAATCCTGGGAATGCAACAGTCCATTCATACTGTTGTAAGTGGAATTTAATAATAATCCCGCATCCGCACTTCCTCCTGCACTCGGATCAGTAGAAATACTGTCATTGAGTTTTTGTTCCAGTTTGGTACACCCTAATCCGGTAATCAACAGAATTCCAATAAATATATACTTTCGTTTCATAATAATTATTTTGAGATGTTCAAATAACATTTTGATTATAGATTAAAATTAATACCAACCAGGAAAGTTCGCTGTGTAGGATACCCAATGTAATCCACTCCAAGGGATGGAATACCATTTAATGATTTATCCACGTTCACTTCAGGATCAAACCCTTTGTATTTAGAAATAACAAACAAATTATTTCCACTTACGTACACAGTGAGTCCGTTCACAACTTTCCCAAGAGCACCAATATCATATCTTAAAGTGGCATTGTGCATTTTTATATAATCTCCTTTTTCTAAAAACCTGGTGGAAGGCCTGATGGCATTGGCGACACTTTCCCCTGCATCCACAAGACCTGAAGCAATATTTCTACCCCCAACAATATTATTCAGATTCAATACACTCATGGCAGTATTATTATAGATCTTGTTTCCGAAGGATCCATGAAAGCCCAGGTTAAGGCTTAGTTTACGATAACTGATATCAGTGGAAAAACCCATGAACGCATTCGGATTTGGATCTCCAACATATTCCGGACCTGCACTGTATTCTCCAATACCATCTTTATCAAATCCTTTGAAAACATCCAGGTAAAAAACGTTGATTGGCTGCCCATTGGCAATAGCTTGTGAATATGCACCTGTAGTTCCCTGACCATTCAATGCTCCGGTAAATGCAAGAGGGTTTGTTCCTGAAGGTGGGTATTCAAATCTGTTTTTCACAAAAGTTAGATTGGCATTTACACTCCAGGTTATTTTTTCTGTTTGCACGACATCGGCTCCCACACCTATTTCCACCCCCTTATTGGTCACAAAAGCGTCGTTAAGATTAAAATATAAACTTCCTCCGCCTAAAGTGGGTTGAGAAACCACTGTCAGGAAAATAGGATCGTCTGTTCGCTTGTCAAAATAATCAATAGCGCCATATATCCTTCCTTTAAGGAAAGAAAAATCGACTCCTAAATCCAGGGATTTTACAGTCTCCCATTTTAAATTTTTATTTCCGAAATGAGCACTCCCAAAATTCTGATATCCATTATATCGATATACATCATACGCCGCGTCACTTGGAAATTCCTGGTTCCCTGTTTCTCCATATCCAACTCTTAATTTCAAATTATCAAATAAAGTTCCACCTTTCATAAACTCTTCATTGGAAATATTCCAGGCAGCCGCTACAGAGGGGAAATAAGCATATTTATTATTTGTACCGAACTTGCTTGAGCCATCCGCACGAAAAGTACCGGTTAAAAGATACCGGTCATCATAATTGAAAGCAGCTCTTGCAAAATAACTCTGAATTTCAACCTTCGGCTCATTAAAGGAATACGTTTGCAAATTTGCCTGGTTTCCATTTCCCATATTGTCATAATAATGGATAGGGATAAGCTTGCTTTGATCTAAATTATAATCAAATTGATAGACAACATTGCCGTTTCCCTTGAAATTTGTGTTCCAGTACTCATACCCAACTAATGCATTCACACTTAATTTATCAGTAATATTTGTTTGAGCGGTTAATGTATGGGTAATGGTTTGTGAGCTAAGCACGGAATTTTGAACACTTCCTAAACCTTTTGCATCGGCATTGCCACCGGTACCTTTAATCCACCCCTGCAATTCACTATCCCTATGTCCGGTTCCGTAATTCAAGCCAAAAAGCAAGCGATACTCCAGCCATGGCAATATTTTATAGGCTGCGGAAGCGCTGGTAAGAATGGTTGTGATAGTACTGATATCATTATAAGCTGCTGATAATGCAAGAGGATTTACCTGCCCGCTTGGATTAGCCTGGTTATAAATACCGTTTGCTCTTTTTAAGGGCAGGGTTGGATTCCAAATGAGCGCAAGAGAAATTAAATTTCCACCACTTCCTGCATCTTGCGAAATTGGCGCAATATTTTCGACAACATTTGCAAAAGTGCTGTTGAAATCGAAACTTAGTTTATCATTTAAAAACTTATACTGTCCATTAAAATTGGCTACATATTTTTTAAGATCCGTTTTTAAGATAATTCCATCCAGATCCGACATTAAAAACGATGCCCTATATTTTCCATTATCATTTCCTCCACTTAGAGCCACCGAATAATTTTGAGTTATTGAAGACTTCCGGATAATGTCATCAAATGGATTTACATTAGCTCCTGAATCTGCAAGTGGGGCATTAAATTTCTTTAAGGCTGCTACATATCCTTTTGCATCCAAGACATCAACTTTCCGCATCAGATCACTAAAACCAACTGAAGCAGCGGCCTCCAGTTTTGCAGGTCCTTTAACACCTTTTTTTGTCGTGATTAGTATGACTCCGTTCGCTCCGCGTGATCCGTAGATTGCCGAAGCAGATGCATCCTTAAGCACTTCGATATTAGCGATCTCAGATGGATTAATAAATGTCAATGGATCACCTCCTGGTGTTTGGCCCAGACCAGATGCATTAAAGGAAGGTCTGGGAGATCTGCCATCCAATGGTACTCCGTCCACAACATATAGTGGTGTATTCCCACTTCTGATGGAATTATTTCCCCTGATCTTTACTATGGTGATACCGCCGGGTTGCCCACTGCTATTCGTGATCTGCAAACCGGAAACTTTTCCCTGGAGCAATTGTTCGGGAGAATTGATTTGGCCTTTATTAAAAAACTTAGCCGGGATCGATGCAACAGAACCTGTTAAATCCTTTTTTCTTACCGATCCATACCCTACAACCACCACATCAGTCAAAGCTTCTGCCGATGGTTCCAGAATAATTTCATAATCTGAATAAGAAGTAAGATCTACTTTTTTTGTAACAGATCCTACATAACTGATTTGTAGCTGTTTGGCACTTGCAGGAACTGACAAGCTGAATTTCCCCTCCTTGCCTGTACTTGCACCGGTTTTTTGACCTGCTACAATAATTGAGGCTCCTTCTAAGGGTGTACGATCAGAGGACATTACCGTTCCGGTAATCGTTCTTTGTTGAGCAAAACTTTGAGAGATTCCGAATAGCAACAACAAACAACTAAAGAAGAGTTTTTTTCGCATAAGAATCCATTTTTAACAGTGAAAATTTAAAATTTCAATGTGAATTTAACAATATTTGTTATCGAAAGTGTAATTTTTGAAAAATAACTTGAAAAATTCGAAACTTTAACATTTGCTGGCTTACGTTAAGGGTGTGTTAAAAAGGATTTTATGCTAAAATATCCAATTCATTTAAAATCATGACAAAGAATATATTTAATAAATTAAATAGTATTCAGCTTTTTTTTATAAAAAACAGAAAGCAAAACAAAAAAAACTGGTGTGTTTTGCGATTTCATGGACAAAGAGTTTCCCAATCTTTCAATCAAAGTCCCGGATTTATTTGGAAATACGATACGCATTTTCACTTTCGGCAGAATTTATAAATGGCCCTAACAGAAAATCTGTTTCCTTTTTGAAAACACCTTTCCACATTTCCGGAGATTGTTCTTTTCTGTTCAAGCTTCTTTTTACACCTAACTCAACTCTATCCATACAGGTGCATGATCACTTGACTTCACCCAGCCTCGAGTGTCGAGATCTACACCGCCACCAAGGAGCCGCTTATCAAAATGATGGCTTAATAAAAAATGATCAATACGCATTCCTGCATACCGGGCATAGGCATTGCGGAAATAATCAAAATAGGTATAAATGACTTCGTTGGGGTATAGTTTGCGAATAGCGTCTGTCCATCCCTGTTCAGTAAGTGTTTTAAATGCAGCACGGGTTTCAGGGCGAAACAACGCATCATTTACCCAACGCTCAGGTTTGTAAGCATCCAATTCTGTGGGGATCACATTGAAATCACCTGTAAGAATTGTTGGTTCATCCGCTTTCCATAATTCCGCGGCATGTTTCTGCAATCTTTCAAACCAGGCAAGTTTATAATCGAATTTAGGCCCAGGAGCAGGATTTCCATTAGGGAGATATAAGCACCCGATAATAATACCATTTATTTTTGCTTCAATATAACGACTATGGAGGTCTTCTTCATCACCCGGAAGCACGCGGCGCCTCTCTTCCGGTGGTTCATTTTTTGAAAGGATGGCCACACCATTCCAGCTTTTCTGTCCATGCCAAATTGCATGATACCCTGCATCGTTCAGTTCCTGTTCCGGGAATCTTTCCTGGGGAGATTTCAATTCCTGCAGACAAGCTACATCCGGCTGGGTTTCTTCCAGCCAGCGAAGGAGAACAGGAAGGCGGGCGGAGAGGCCGTTGATGTTGTAGGTGGAAATTTTCATTGATTGAATTATTGAAGAATGGTTGAATGGTTAAATTGCTAAATAGTTGAATTGCCAGATGTTCAAGAGTCTGGCAAGTGAACAATTAAGCAATATAGCAATTTATCCATTAATTGGCGACACGTTTATGCCTGGCGGGATACATCTTTCAAAATCTTTACGATCCTGCCGTAGTCTTCAATTCTATGGCCTTCTTCAGTTAGGATAATCGTTCCTTTATTCCTGTAAACTTCTTCTGATTTCTTGTAATCAATCACCTCATCATTCTTTCCCAAAACAATTGTGCGGTTAATCCCCGCTTCAACAGGCACTTCATATTTTTTATACGAGTCCGCATTTTCAAATGTAAACTCCCGCAATTCTCCAGAATTATAATTTAGAAGAGGACTGAGTTCGATAGCCTTCCGCAACGTAACTGAAGGATTTATTGCCGGATTTACCAGCAAACATTTCAACTGAAATTTTTGAGCAAAATAATTTGCCCAGAATCCACCGAGGGAGGTACCTGCTATAATTAAATCAGGATCCTTTTTCAACGTTTTTTCAATAAGTGCTTTTATCTGTTCAAAAGCAATGTCTGCGACTACATAATCATAAGAAATACTTAGCAATCCGGGAATTTCTTTACGTATTTCTTTTATGGTAGTCGAATTTCCATCACTATTAAAGCCATGGAGATAGATGATTTTCATTTATTTAAAATTTTGATCCATGCATCAGCCTAATCCGTGCACCTTCTTACGGGAAGAATGAGCCATTTAGTTTTCCGGATCAAAATTAGGAATTGAATAATGGTTTCAGTTGAATACTTTTATAAGTGTATTTTCCTGAAATAATCAAAACAAAAATTAACTAATAAGGGAAGTGAACGCGGTATTGCAAATCAAATTCAAACGAGAATATATATTTATAGCCCATTCAAACATGAATATTGATCCCGGCGAAATGGAGTTCAAAAATGTAAACCTAAAAAAATATCCAATTGTATCCAAAAGTGAATAATCCGGATCCATTTCTTAGGTAAAGATTTAAAAAAAAAATTTATGTTACAAAAATGCAAGCTTTTGATCAATGGCTCTATATTTGTAACAATATTAATACAACATTCTACTATGCAAATTTCAAGTTCTAATCTTATCATTGGAAAAAACCTTAATGCACTCCGTCTTAAAATGGGATTAACCCAGGAAATTCTTGCTAAATATTTAGATACTTCGAGAGAGCAAATTTCCTATTATGAAATAGGACAACGAACTATCCCTACTGATCAGTTAACTAAATTATCAAATCTGTTCTGCATGGACGAATTTGACTTTTTCGAAGAGGGCCCCGAAAATCAAAAAGTAAACTTAGCTTTTGCTTTTAGGGCAGATGAATTAACTCCCGAAGACTTGCATAGCATTGCTCAATTCAAAAAAATTGTGCATAATTATTTAAGCATGAAAACTGCAAAAAGGAATGAATGAATTAATTATTGAAAAATCAGCGTCTGCTTTTAGGTCAGAGCATGGTTTAAACAATGCTGATCCCATTCGTTTAAAAAGCCTTCTCCAAAAATTGAATGTCATTTCTGTCTTCTCCCCGCTTTCTGCCAACTTTTCGGGCATGGCATTAAAAGCAGATGAAAACCGGTTTATGCTGATCAATAGTAATCAGTCCTTAGGTAAGCAGCACTTCACTATTTGCCATGAACTTTATCATTTGTTTATTCAAAAGGATTTTATTAGCCGCGTTTGCCAAACCGGCCAGTTTAATAAAAATGCGGATAAGAACGAATATAATGCAGACCTATTTGGAAGTTATTTATTATTACCCAATGAAGGTCTTTTACAGAATATTCCTGAGGAAGAAATTGAAAAGAAATCCATCTCTTTAAAAACGCTTTTATACATTGAACATTTCTATTCCTGCAGTCGGAGAGCCTTATTGTACCGGCTAAAAAAACTAAAATTAATTTCTTCAACAGAATATGATGATTTTGCTAAAAATATAAAAAGAGGAGCTTTGAAAAATGGGTACAGCACTGAATTATATGAAAAAGGAAATGAAAAAACCGTCATTGGAGACTATGGCATAATGGCAAAAGAACTTTTTGATAAAGAAAAGGTTTCAGAAAGTCATTATTATTCACTGCTTACTGACCTGGGAATCAATATCTCCAAAATTGATGAAATACAGTATGAAGAAGCCTAACCGCATAATATTAGTGGATGCGGATGTAATTTCCCATTTTATAACTGCCGGCGAAGAGAGCAAAATTCATCTTATTTTCCCAAACAATCCTCTCCATTTACTTGATAAAGTTCATGCGGAATTGCAAAATTGGAAAAACCCAAATTTCGGTACTATAATACTGCTACAAAAAAAACGTATCAGGCTAATGGACTTTCCGGAAGAAAATGAAGAAATAAAACGTGAATATTTTCGGATAAAAAAAGTGCTTTTTAAAGGAGATGGCGAAAGTGCCTGCCTGGCAGTAGCAAGGTATAACAATAATATATTAGCAAGCAGTAATTTGAAAGACATAAAAAATTATTGCATGATGCATAATATTAACTACCTGACTACGATGGACTTTTTATGTGGGGCAATGGATACTGGTTTATTTGATGAAACTCAATGTAACAACTTTATAAAAAAAGTACTCAATGCCGGAAGTAAATTACCTGTAAGAAACATGAAGGATTACGTTTGTAAAAGAATTGATTTCCTGTAAGTTAAAGCTATCAGCTTTCAGCAGTGAGCCATGAGCTGTGAACCAACAACAATTCAACAATTCAACAATTCACCAATTCAACGCCGAAGGCATTCAACACGAAGTTTTCAACGCGCGGCATTCAACTTTTCACCCTACTTCCTTATCCCCTTAAATTCCGAATCCTCTTTCCAACCAGGCCACTTATTTTCAAAG
>JBBSSE010000043.1:0-11684 GCA_038242375.1 Chitinophagales bacterium | reverse complement strand
GATTAGTGCGTTATCACTTACAGCTTCCTGGGGAAGAATAGGTAAATTATTAAATGATGACCGTTTCAATGCCGGCCCACAATATAGAGTGGATCTTGGTTGGACAGGTGAGCCGACTATCGGATCTTATGCGGGTATCCCGGGAATTTCCCGTCCTTATACCGACGGATGGGTTGGATACGGAATTCCATGGGCTTACAGCGATCAGTTAAATGTGGGAGTACGTTTAGGATTATTAAAAGACAGATTAAAAATAACAGCGGATGTATATAATAGGGATGATAAGCAAATGCTTATTACAGTACCGGTTCCGGCTGAAACGGGATATACCGGCGCGTACAAATCCGGACTGGAAGTAAATAATAAAGGAGTAGATCTATCTATTCTTGCAGATATAATACCTGAGCAAAAGAAAGGGTTGAGTTGGATTTTTACCGCAAACGCAAACTTTAATAAAAATAAATTGGTAGCGCTTCCAGGTGGAATTAATGAAGTGATTCTTGGCGCGAATAAATTAGAGGTTGGAAAACAAATTGACGCGTTCTGGATTTTGCAAAATGAAGGTATTTATAAAACAAGTGCAGAAATTCCTGTAAATCCTTCTACGAATCTGCCCTTGTCTTACCAGGGAGTTGCTTTAAAAGCAGGTGATCCACGTTGGAAAGATACAAATGGTGATTTCGTTATTAACGATAAGGATAAAGTGCTGAAGGGAAATTATATGCCGAAAGCCTCCGGTGGATTTGGAAGTAATTTTGGGTACAAAAATTTCTCTCTCGATGTGCAATTCTACTTTGTACTTGGCCGTGATGTATTAAATCAATATGCTGCCAGCCGCCTTGATTTTGTAAATACAGAATCCAATAACGATATCAATTCAGTAAAAGAAATTACCTACTGGGAAAAGAAAATGGATTTATCCGGATACCCGGTTTACAATCCTTGGAGCGATGTGGTCCCATATCGCCAAAGCCAGGATCTGTTCCTCGATGACGCGTCTTTCTTAAAATTAAGAAGTCTTACGCTGGGATATGATTTGTCTAAACTTATCCTTAAAAAAGGGAATTCAAATACAGTGAAAAAAACCCTGGTATATGTCACCGGAACCAATTTATTAACCATGACCAAATTCAAGGGTGATGATCCTGAACTGGCCGGGTACAACGGTATATATAATGGATATGGTTTACGAATACCTGCTTCTGTAGTTGTAGGTGTTAAATTGGATTTATAAAAATTAAAAAGCTTTTGATCTTTTTCAAAAACCAATACAGGAATGATGAAAATTAAAAACAGATTTGCATACATAATGGTTTCAGTGGTGTTAGGATGTCTTGTCCTAACTACCTCATGCAACAAGCAACTGGATGTGCAATCTCCCAGGCAACAGGATGAAAAAAACCAATGGACAAAGTATGAAGATGCCCGTAGTGGATTATTTGGTTTGTACGGTTTGTTCAGAGCCGCGGTAGCAGATAATAATGCCCATTGGCTTTATGGTGAACTTCGCCAGGGTGATTTCAGGTCGGTGGTACGTCCGGATCTGAAGGCAATTGTAGAAGGGAAATTAAACGCTTCCTATCCTGCCATCCAAAGTATTACCAACTGGCGCCGTTTTTACGCAGTGATCAATGCTTGTAATTTATTTATAGAAAGAGCAGACGGTTGTATGGCGGATAAGAGATATACCGAAGCGTATTACAAACTGGATATAGCACAGGCTAAAACAATTCGTGCTTTTGTATATTTTTATATGGTGAGGATATGGGGCGACGTTCCTTTGATTACAAATACAAGTGAAGGACAATTTGAGGCTCATCCCCGCACAAAAGCAGAAGATGTACTGGCATTCGCTGAAAAAGACCTGATAGAAGTAGCACCACGTTTACCGTTCCTTTATTCAGGAAATGATCCGGAGCAAAAATATCCTGCCAATTATTATAATAATGATTCTGATACATGGTTGAATACTCCTCTTAACCGTTTGGCTGCCTATTCATTATTGAGTCATATTGCTGCCTGGAGTGGTCGTTATATTGATGTGGCGATTTATACCGAATACATTGTCAATAATTTCCAGAAAAGTAATTTGAGCATGCTGGGAATAAACGGTTTAACGGGAGCAGCAGGAAGCAGTGGCGGAAGCGTTTTTGATACAAGACAAAATAATTTTAATCAACTGATTGGTTTTAGTTTTATTCAGAATAGAGGTGAAACAACGACCAGTGGCCATATTGAGCAATTAACCCTTGCGAATACGACCCGCTATCCGATGAGTAAACAAAGCCCGGATATATATGTTCCGAAAGAAATAATTTCAGAAATGTTCCCGGCTGAAAACGGTAATGATGATCGTTTTGGTTTGGATAAACGCTTTACACCAGCATTGATTTCTGAAGCATATTTTGAAAACTACAATGCCGAAATTCCGGTCTTTAAAAAGATCCGGGTAATAGATGGTGGCGCGGGTGCTACCGGTCAGTTCGCCGTATTTAATTCCGCGATTATTTTCACCAGGCTGGAAGAAATACGATTATTAAGAGCAGAGGCTTTAACAGTTTTGGGCCAGGAATCAGGTGCAGCGGAAGAATTGAATAAAGTAAAAGTAAACAGGCATGTAAAACCATTTTCTGTTGGGTCTCCCGAAGATTTATTAACCGCGATTTTTGATGAAAGAAGAAGAGAACTCCTTGGTGAAGGTTGGCGATGGTATGACCTGGTACGGTTCAACAGAATCAAACGCAATGATCCGGAATTTAATAAACTTCTGGATGAAGGCGGAATCTACTGGCCCATTTCCCAGGAAGTTTTAAACAGGAACCCGAACATATCTCAAAACAGCTATTGGAAGTAATTGTAAACGCATTTTTATAAAATGAATTCAGGCAACATGAAGAAGGAAAATACATTTAAGGCAAAACCGCTGATACAGGCAGGACTGGCTATATTACTCCTGGTACTCATTGGCGTATCGTGCAAAAAAACGGATAAGACTTATGTCAATTATGAACCTACTGCCGGTAATTTTAATGGCAATGCTTTGCAATATTTACAGGCGCAACCGGGTCTTTATGATTCCATGCTGCTTGTGCTGAAAAGAGTTCCACGCCTGGCGGATAGTTTAACAAAGGCGGAGGTGACCATGTTTGCTGTTCCCAATAAAAGTTTTGCATTAGCACTTCAAAATATAAACCAGGCACGCAGGGATTCAATTCCTTCCATGCCGGCTATGTCCTGGAGTACCATCGATTCAGCAGTGATCGACACATTCCTTTGCCGGTATATATTACATGGAAAACACGTAAGTGCAGATATTTCAAATTTGGCTGATGGATTATTTTTTCCAACGGTAAGTTATACCAGCAGATCAGGTACAGATACCAGTTATAATATGCAAATGCAATTTACCCGCACCAATGCTTCCGGTTATTTAGGCGGCGGACCAAAAGCCATCATTTACAGCGACCCGAAAGGATCTATTTTCTTCCGGTATTGGGTAAGAGTGAATACTATAACAGTAGATATTAAGAGTAGCAACGCTGTTGTTCATTTATTACCTCCCGGCCATGATTTTGGCTTTGGAGATGAGTTTGTGAAAGCGGTTAATTTCAGGTAAACAAGGTAAATAAAAGCAAGGAAAAAATATAAAATGACTAAGATAAAAACATATAATACAGGTACGAACAGGGCATTGATGCTTTCAGTGATCCTTACTGCCATTGTCTTTATTTCCTGTAAAAAATACTTGCCGGAAGATAGGGAAACGGTCGGCGCGGATTCTCAATTCACCAAAAAGATCTATGAGCCTGTATTAGGCCGTACGACGGTGTTTTCTGAAAACTTTTTCCAGGGCAGTACCTCTTACCCGGCAGAATTTAAGATCGTGAATCCAAGACGTAGAAATGGAGAAGCCGCTCCGGAATTACTGGACCTTTTTCCTGTAAAAGTCTGGAAGAAAGCATACACGGGTGAAGAAAAAACATTGGAAGAGATTGAAGCAAAAAGAGAGATTCAAAATCGTCCTTTATTCGAAATATTCCCTCACTCCGGGCAACTCACCATGTGGGCAGAAGCAAAGTCAAGCTTCATACGCACACAACCCGATTCTGGCTATGTGTTTGATGTGGAACTAACAAATTCAGGCGGAAGAAGATATTACAAAGAAATGCTTTTGAAACCTTTGAAAGAAAGACCTTATGAACCATCAAATCTAGACCCTATTACCGGTCAGACTTACTCTAATGGAATATCTCCATCCATGGTAATGATGAAAGGAGTTTCTAAAGACAGATTACTTTCAAGCTATGATATAGATGTATATATCCGAAAAAGACAAAATGTAGCCAAGCCTGCAAATACACTACGTTTTATGTTCTTAGACAGTTTGTACAAGCCAATGAATCCGGCGCTCTTTTCTTCCACAAACTGGAAAAACCTGGTTCATGGATTTAATATGAATATGAATGATTCTGCCGTAACCTACGATGTTGCTTACCCTATACCTTTAGTGGCTATTTCTACAAGATATACCACACCTGGTTTTGGTGGATTGGCGCGTGTGGAATTCACGTATCCGCGCCTTGGCTTTGGAGGGTTTAGGGATAACGGTCTTTTACGATTGGATTTCGCCATTTATGAACCCGGAGATTGGGAAATAGTCTTCGCATTTAAAAGAGACAATCCAAAATTCACAAACGATTAGTGCGCACCTGCCACCTCAAATTAAATAATTATGAACGTATTGATAATCTGTAAAACTGAAATGAAATGAGATATGTATTCACTCTGGGCCTGCTGCTAATATTCACGGCATTCTCTAACATAAGTTTTGCACAGACTAAAATAACCGTAAAGGGAGTAGTAAAGGAAAAATCGGGGAATAATAAAGCCGGTGTAACGATATCTACCGGTAAACCCCTAAAATCTATTGGGAGCACCAATGAAAACGGTTCCTTTGACGTAACGGTCGAAGCCGGAAGCACCCTTGTTTTTACGCACATTGGTTTTGCAAAGACGGAAAGAAAAGTGTCTGCTTCTACAAGTAATTTAACGATTGTTATGGCAGAGTCTGACAATGCCATGGAAGCGGTAGTTGTACAGGGGTTTGTGAAAAAAACAAGAGAAACCGCTACAGGTGCCAGTACAGTTATTTCCGGTAAAACAATTCAGGATGTACCCGTATCAAACGTAATGGAATTATTGCAGGGTAGGGTAGCCGGTTTAAATATTCAGAATAATACAGGATCTCCCGGAGGAATGGGAACAATTAATTTGCGGGGTGTTTCCAATGCGAGTGTCGGTGCGGATGGGTTTATCTCTCCTACTTCTCCTTTGTTTGTGATAGATGGTGTACCCGTAGATGTGAATACAAATTATGAATACGGTTTCCAGGGTGGTGGCCCGGGCATTAGCCCTTTGGCGTTGATTCCACCGGAAGATATTGAGCAAATGGAATTCCTGAAAGATGCTGCTTCTACTTCCATTTATGGATCAAGAGGTGTATATGGGGTTATTTTAATTACCACAAAACGTGGTCAGTCAAAAGTTCCGATCGTACAGTATTCTACAAACATATTTTTAAATACTCCCCCAAGGCTTCGACAGATACAGGGTGGAAAGGAAGAACGTTTATTGCGTATTAAAAATATTCTTGCCTATGATACATCTTTAGCGGGAGCGCAGGCATTAATTAATTCATTACCGTTTTTATCTGATAGTCTAAATCCATTTTATAATAATTCAACCAATTGGCAGGATTACTTCTATCGTAGCACTGTGAATCAGCAGCATAATCTAAGTATTTTAGGCGGCGACCAAAAGTTCAATTATAAAACCAATATGAACTATCAGAATAATAACGGAATTATAGAGAACACAGGGTTTACAAGATACTCGTTAGGGATGAATGCACAGTATTCTCCTACTGATAAGTTTAAAATGGTCGTAAGTTTGACCGGACAATTAGGGCAGAAGCAAAATGGTAGTGGTGTAGGTTTAACTCAAACGGGCCTGGCGAAAAACGCGAATACATCTTCTTTGCTTCCTCCTCCTTCATTATTTTCTGAGAATAATGAAACGCTTGCTGCAGCCAATATTCGCAATGATAATAAAACCGCTAACATATCCACCAGTCTTGATCTGCAATATGAGATCGTAAAAGGTGTCCGTGTTACAAATATATTGAGTTATAACTATGTTTCAGGTACGTCAGACAGATTTGTACCGTCCTTTTTAAAATCAGGATCTTCAGAAGCGTATAGCTATTCCGATAGAACATATACCATCTACGACCGGTCAACAATCAACTTCGTAAAAACAATTGACCAGGTACATAATTTTAGTGGATACATGTTTAATGAGATCAACTCATACGGTTTCCAGGCAAATGCTATTTTATTAAGGCAAACTGCCGGTGACCAGATTGAAGGCCCTATCGGATATAATTGGAATTCTTCACGCGGTGGAACGCTTGAAAATATTAAAGATACCCGCCAACATGGATATGGAGCTTCGTTTTCCTATAACTACGATAAAAAGTATGTCTTTGATATCAGTTACAGATTTGATGGTTTATCCACAAATGGCCCTTCTAAAGGATACACAAAAAATCCGGCCATCAGTGCGCGTTGGAATTTCGGAAAGGAAAACTGGTTTAATACTGCCTATTGGTTATCATATGGTTCATTGCGTGCAAGCTGGGGTAGAAATATTAAACCAACCGGTAGCATATTCGATGTATATGGAAGGTATAATGCCGGAGCACAATACAATAATACACCGACAGTATTTATTGATTACAGAACTGTTCCTAATACCAATTTCTTACCGGAAACGCAAAATCAATCAAACTTCGGAATTGACCTTGGTTTGTTTAATGGAAAAATTGAAACCACGTTCGATGCATATTACAGATCGATCGATAACCAGGTTGTGGGTGTAGACCTTGCAGACATTAATGGATTTAAAAGCTTACAGGCAAATGCTGTTAGCCTGGTAAATTATGGGTTGGATTTTAGTGTAAGATTGAGATTGCTCAAACCAACCAATCCTATTCAATCGACCATTTCATTAGTTGGCGGCCTTAACCGGGATGTACTCACTCGATTACCGGAAGGATTACGTCAAATGGTAACCAAAATAGATGAGCAGGGTGTTCAGGTACCGGTGATCCAACGTATTGGTCGTAATGTACGGTCCAATTTATTATATCATACACAAGGTGTTTACGCCAGCAGTGCGGATGTTCCTATTAATATAGCAACAGGTCTTCCACAACAATTAGGTTATGGATCAGGATTTTATTTCCAGGGCGGTGATCCTAGATGGACGGACATTAACGGAGACTATATAATAGATGACGCAGATTTGCAGCCGATCGGGAATCCTTCCCCATTGCTCACAGGGGGTATCTCCAGTTTATCCTCTTATAAAAACTGGCAGTTAAGTGTGAACGTATCGTACACGCTTGACCGTGATTTGCTGAATAGTTCTATGGCAGGGATGTTCCAGAACTATACAAAACCTACGGCTGCCAATTCATTATTACCCATCGGAAATTTTGATTATTGGAAACCATCTCAGCCGGGGAAAGTAGACGGATCAACGAATGCAGCGTATCCAAATCCATTTGATTTTAGAAGAGCTGGTACATTACAGCCTTTCCGCAATAACCAGACTTTGTTCCTGGAAGATGGTTCTTACTGGAAATTAAATAACATCGTACTTGCTTATAATGTAGATAAGAATGCCATAAAGAAATTTGGAATGACGCAAATGCGCTGGTCAGTAACAGCAAATAATGTATATACATTCTCAAAATATAGCGGACCGGATCCTGAATTGGTTACCCAGTTAGGAAGAGATAATTCAGGCGGATATCCAAATGCAAGAAGTTATGCGATTGGCTTAAGTATCCAGTTTTAGATAGAATTCATTATTTGCCTCCGGCAGATGATAAAAAATATAATAAAGAGCACATGAAAAAAATATTATTTCTAAGCGTTTTTACCATAATGATCATCACTTTTGGAAGTTGTAAAAAATTCCTTAGTCTTGATCCTCCCAATGATTTGTCGGGAAATAATTTCTGGAAATCAAAGCAGGATGTGGAACAATTTACCAATGGTCTCTATGGCTTGTTCCGCCAGGCAACTTTCCGCTCCAATATGAAAGCGGCACCCGGTAATGATGAATTTCCATTCTTCACATACACAGGTGATTTCCGTGGTGCACCTATCCGTGCAAGTAGTTTTGCAGGCTGGAGAACCTATTTTAACCAACTAACGAATAATAATATCCGGGGAATTATGACACCCGGTACTGATTACGGGAATTATTACACTGTTTTTAACCATCAGCGTTTTGCCCAATGGGACCGGTTTTACAAGGTGATCGCTGCGGCTAATATTGCTGTAGAAAGAGTAGATGATGTGCCGGGATTGACAGAGGCAGAGAAAGGAAGATACAAAGGTGAAGCTGTTTTTATGCGCAATCTCACCTACTTCTTCATGGTACGGATTTATGGAGATGTACCTTATTATACCGATGCATACAATACCGAGCCTCTCGCAAGAATGCCCATGGTGGAAGTATTGAAAAACCTAAGTGCGGACATGATGAAGTATAAGGATGGATTACCGTGGACATACGATGATCCGGCTATTATTGCTGTACGGGCTATGCGCGGTTCCGCTCTCGTACTGAATATGCAGATCAATATGTGGCTGGCGGGTTTTGACGCGGCCAATGCTACAAAATATTATGAGGAGGTAGCTAAGTCAGGAAAAGAATTGTTGAATGATAATGGTGGAGCATATACTTTGTTGCCCATCGAACAAACAAGATCTATTTTTAAAGGGCGTACAAAAGAAGGTCTTTTCGAAATTCCGCAGAATGTGAACTACGGAGAATCCTTTGGCTGGTCTGCCTTCGCAGATAATGTGCTGCGTGCTCCATATAAAAACATCCAGATCAAGAGTAGTTATATCTATTACCAGGAAGATTTTATGCGCGAATTGTATCCTGAAGGAGAGCCGGACAAGAGAAAAGAAAACTGGTTTGAGGCGGCTTCCATGTTTAAAAGTGATGGGACATTCCTGATGCTCAAATTTGCGAACGTATATGCTAATCAAACTGCGGAGGATGTAAACCCGGATGATAATCAGACAGTCTTTCGTCTTTCCGGTGCTATGTTGTTACAGGCAGAAGCATTAGCGCATTTGGGAGATGAATCAGGTGCAAAAGCTGCGGCTAACCTGGTAAGAGCCAGGGCAGGAGCGACTCCTTTCACATCCTCCGGAAAAGAATTACTGGACGATATATTCTTTGAACGTTGCCGTGAATTGATGGGTGAAGGACATTATTGGTATGATGTAGTGCGCACGAAAAGAATCATTGACCAGGATTATAAATACGGATACCATTGTTCTGTACAGCAATTTAAAGATGGTGCCTGGACATGGCCTATTGCCGAATCCGCACGGGTGAACAATCCGAACATTGTTTTGAATAATTACTGGAGATAAAAAATCATTCAGCAAAAAGAAAAAGAAAATTTAGATACATGCAGTATAAAAGAATAATTATAGGTGCTTTCATGGCGATGGTCGTATTTACCATGGGCTGTAAAAAAGGTTATTATGAGGATACCGGAGTACATACTCCAAACTTTAATGGCACCGTGATGCAATACCTTGAAGCAAAACCGGAGTATTTTGATTCAGTAGTTAAAGTGATCAAACTGGCCGGTATGGAAGATGTTTTTAAGAAAGAAGACATTACCTTTTTTGCCCCGGCAGATTCAAGTATTAGAAGAACAATAGCATTTGTAAATCAAGTGCTGGAACAACTGGGGAAACCTTTAGTGACCAGGCTTGAACAAATAAAACCGGAAGTATGGCGCCGGCAACTTACCCGCTATGTATTTAAAGGTAAAAAGCAAATGAATGATTTTCGCCAGATAGATATCGATAATTTATCGGCCTATCCTGGACAGATCTACGCCTCTTATGATGGATTATTGATGAATGTGGGTGTTATTTATGATGATGCAGGCGGAGTGAAATATGCAGGTCGCAGGCAATTGCAACTTTCTTTTATCCCTTCTGCCAGTGCCCCGCGTGATTTTGCAAGTTGGTATCCCGCTTTTGTAGCTTCTGTGAATATTGCGCCAACGAACGGCTTTGTACATGCGTTGGAATATCCCTACCATTATTTTGGATTTTCTGCAATAGACTTTTTTGAGGATGCTTATTCCGCAGGAATAGTGCCATAATTCTACAATCAATATTATTAAAATTCTAGTTTATAAAATATGACCAACTTAAAAATAAATAGCGAATTGCGGAAGTCCCGGTGGTGGTTTTGCCTGTTAATACCGGCCTTATTGCTTTCCTGTCATAAAACAAAAATTGAACCGGTAGATGTGTATCCGGATCCACCGGAAGCCCTGGTAAAATTCCTGGATGGAAATCCCAGTCCGGCTATTGGTACAGAAGGTTCTGAAGTGGTTTTTAAAGTAAAAGGTTTAAAGGATAAAACCGGAAAATTTGAGTTCTTTATCAACCAGACAAAAGCGGAGATTGTAGCTGTTACAGAGAACACGGTAACAGTGAAAATTCCAGAAAATTCAAGCACAGGTGGATCATCTATTTTAATTGATGATGAATATTATTTCGGACCCACTTTTACAGTTAGGGGTAAGATCATGATCGATCCTACATTTAACCCGGATTTATACCGGTCTAACGGTCCTATATATGAAATGATGGATTGGGATGGGTCAAATTATGTTATCAGTGGCTACTTCAATGATTATCAAAACCAGGCGAACACGAATGTAAAAATTCCAGGAATGGCTATCCTCGTAAAATCGTCTTTGGCATACAAGGATGCCGGTGCTACTACCAGTCAGTTTAAAGTGGGAAAGGATGGGATTGCCGGAACGATAAATACTGTTTTAGCAGTAGATAATGGTAAATATATTGTCGCGGGTGCTTTTAGTCAATATGATACGATCAAGAACGTCAACAGTATCACACGCATCAATCAAAACGGAACGGTAGATTCTATGCTTGTAGATATTATAGGTACTCCACCCTTAGATAAAGCTTGGGTGCCGGCTTTTAACGGTGGTGTGATGGGAAATATAGGAAAGGTGTTTTATAACAGCACCACGAAGGATATAACCGCTATCGGAAATTTCTTTTCACATGTTAGTACCTTTTATGAGCGTTCCAGTATTGATGGATTTCAATATGATTATGTTAGAACAAAACAACTTGTTCGGATGAAAGAAAACGGCGCTTTTGATTCAAGTTTCAACTTCAATTTTGCTACGAAAGAAAGTTATTCAGGTGCCAATGGAACAATGTACGACGCGATTCAATTAAGTAATGGTGATCTGTTAGCCGTTGGAAACTTCACCACATTTCATAATAAAGCAGCCCGTCATATTGTACGGATCAATGGAACGGATGGTTCAGTAAATACATCTTTTCTGGGAAGTGCCGATGATGATATCCTGCGTGTTGTGCAGAATACAACCACAAGGAATATTTTAGTAACAGGGAATTTCAAAACCTATAACGGACAGAAGGTAAATGGCGTTGTGATGATCAATGAAAACGGCGCAATTATCCCAACTTTTAATTTTGGTGTGATCGATGGTGTTCCAAATTTTGCGG
>JBBSSE010000042.1:0-11687 GCA_038242375.1 Chitinophagales bacterium | reverse complement strand
ATGTATTGGTTTGGGCCTTGCCCGCGGGATTGTTCCATAGCCAGAAAATGGCAATGAACACAATAATTTTGTTGGTCATTTACTGTCATTAATAAAGCATTAAAAAGCTCCTTGATTGCCGTAGGCAACAGGGTTATACAATTAAAAATGAAGTGGTATCAGACAAGTATTTTGCGATGTTGCAGAAAGCGGGGGAGGGAAGAAGATGTAGAAGCGGGAGAATAAGAATAGATCTTATCATGTTCCCCGTTTAAAAAAGTATGCTTCACAAATCCTTTTTCAGCGGAATAATCGCTAAAAATGAAATGTTGCTGATTTGTGTTTTGTACGTTTGAAGTCTTTTTTACTATTTTATCCTTGTAAGAATAACAGCAATTTGGTCCCTGATTCTTTTTATAAATTGAAACCGTTTGGCTATTCTTATTTCCAGGTTTGAATTGAATGGAAGAACCATTTCGGGCTTTTAAAAATTGTTTGATAGGGCAGGAACCGGTCAGTAATAATAATGCAAAAAATAATACCACATAGGAAGAACTCCTTTTGAGAATGTGATAGGAACTATTTTTTGCTTTTGACATGGCTGCAAAATAAGCCTTACAAAAAGTGAAAAAGAAATCTTTGCTGGTAATCATTTGTTAAGAGAGTCTGTTTTTTAGCCTGATATCTGAAAAAAGATATACTGATTTTCTTATTTTTTTGAGAAAAAAATTCCAATGCGAATGTGCCGGTTATTTCCAATCAAAAGAAAGGAAATACCGGTTGAATCGAGGCTTGTAGAACAACTCAATACCATGTAAACCAAATAAATACCAGACCTGATATCTTGCATATTTTATATCGTTCAGAACCTGTAAATTCGCCGGACTCAAAATCAGATATTGATGATAACAATCGGATTAATACGGGAAGGAAAAATACCTGCTGATACCCGTGTAGCATTCACGCCAAAACAATGTAAATGGATCCGGGAGAATAAAGATATTCGCATTATTGTGCAGGAATCTCCCGGCAGATGTTATCATGACAGCGAATATATCGCCGCCGGAATTGAAGTAAAGGAAGATTTAAGTGAGTGTTCTGTTTTGTTTGGCATTAAGGAAATTCCAGTAGATATGCTGATGGAAGAAAAAACTTATTTTTTCTTTTCTCACACAAAAAAAATGCAACATTATAATCAAAAAATGTTGCAAGCGATTATCCGTAAAAAAAATACGCTGATCGATTATGAATGCCTCCTGCATGCTGATGGAGCAAGATTGCTTGGCTTTGGTTTTTTTGCCGGAGTTGTCGGTGCTCATAATGGCATGTTTGCTTTTGGAAACCGGACAGGTTTGATGGACTTAAAAAGAGTCTATGAATTAAAGAATTTGCAGGAATTGATCCATTCCTATTTTGAGTTGAAAGTTCCCCTGATAAAAATAGCGGTAACTGGTAGTGGTCGTGTCTCACACGGAATAGTGGAAGTGATGAATCTGATGGGAATTACAGAAGTGGAACCTGCGATGTATATATCCAATAAGCAATTTGCCTACCCGGTTTATGTTCATTTAAAAGGAGCAAATCTTTATAAAAATAAAGAAACAGGAGAGTATGACAGAGATGAATTTCATGCAAATCATGAAAAGTATATATGTCTATTTCCTGATTATATTTCTGAAACAGATATTTTAATGAACGGTGTCTATTGGGATACAGGCATTCCCCGTTTATTTGAAATGGAGGATATGCAGAAGGAATCCTTCAGAATTCAAACCATCGCCGATATTACAGATGATGTTCAGGGTTCTGTGCCGTGCAATATTGGGGATTCTACGATGGAAGATCCTGTTTATGGAATTGATAAATTTACCGGAGAAAAAACAGCTCCTTATTTACCCGGTTCAATAGATCTTATGGCAGTGGGAAATTTACCAAATGAACTTCCAAGAGATGCCTCCAAATATTTTGGTGAGCAACTAATGAAGTATATCCTCGATGATCTGATTACCGGCAAATCAAAAATTATAGATGAGGCAACTATAGTAAAAGATGGGAAATTAACGGAGGAGTTTCAATACATGGAAGAGTACGCGAAAACTGGTTTATAATTCGTAGTTCGGAGTTCGTAGTTCAGAGTTTTTGGTGGATAGGTCGGTACCGAAGGTCAGACCGGATATACTCTTTATCATTTTTCTTCATATTTTCCTTTAGGGAGTTTATAGTTTGTAGTTGAGAAAATTCGTGTAATTAGTGCCCAAAATTCGTGTTTTCAATTCTTCAAAATTCGTGTTTTTAAATTCATAAATAATAATCCCGCAACAATAATTCAAACTCTTCTGAATACAAACCTTTCACATTCCGAATAATAATTTCCCCGATTTTGCCATCTTTCTTTTCTCTGCTGAATAATTGCATCGACCTGAAATATTCGTGCTTCGGAGTTTGTTTGACCAGTAATTTTTCTTCTAAAAAAAATCCTTGTTTTTCTGCCAGGGAAATAACTTCCGCATCACGATGAAAAGGAATGAGCAAGGCAAATTTTCCATTGTTTGTCAAGAGATTTTCAATAGAAATCAGCAGATCTTTTAAGAGTAATCCATCATGATGCTTTGCCAGGTTTTTATGGTGGGTAGCGCTTTTTAAATCGTTTTCAAAAAAGGGCGGATTGGAAATGATCAGATCAAATTTTTCTACAGGATTAAGTTCCTTAATATCTGAATGAATCGCTTTTAATTTGTCCGCCCAGGGTGAGGCTGCAAAATTCTCTTTCGCTTGCTCAAATGCATTATTTTCGATTTCGACTCCATAAATTTTAGCCGTTGATTTTTGTGCAAGCATTAATGTCAGCAATCCGGTTCCCGTGCCGATATCCAGAATTCTTTCTACACATACCTGTTTATTTTTTTCCGTAGTCTTTTGATCATTTCTATAAGCTATCCATGCTCCAAACAAACAGGAATCTGTACAAACCTTCATACCACTTTTATGCTGCTGAATGATGAATTCTTTGAATTGGAAATAGGTGTTGCGCAATGGATTGAATGGTTGAATTGTTCTTTTGTTGAATGGTTGAATTGTTCTATTGCTGAATGGTTAAATGGTTCTATTGTTGAATGGTTGAATTGTTCTTTTGTTCTTTTGTTCTATTGCTGAATGGTTAAATTGTTCTATTGCTCAAGCTCACAGCTTAAAGCTCAAAGCTCACAGCTCACAGCTCATAGCTCTTAACTCATCATCGCTCTCGCCGAAGGCACCACGGTTAAATCTGCAAAATCTCCCGCTAAATATTTGTAATAAGCAGAGATCGCGATCATTCCCGCATTATCGGTACAATATTCAAACGCAGGAATATGAGTGATCCAGCCTTCTCTTTTTCCTAAAGCTTCAAAGGCATTTCTCAAGCCGCTATTTGCACTTACACCGCCGGCGATGCAAACTTCATTAATTTCGGTTTCTATTGCTGCTTTTTTTAATTTATTGAGAAGAATGGATACGATCCTTGATTGTATGGAAGCGCAAATATCTGCGAGATTTTCCTGTACAAAATGCTCATTCTTTAAAGTCTCCTTTTGGATAAAATATAAAATAGCCGTCTTTAATCCGCTAAAACTAAAGTTGAGCCCATCAATTTTTGGTTCCGGAAATGTATATTTTTTTGGATTGCCATCCTTTGCATATTTATCAATTAAAGGTCCGCCGGGGTAAGGCAGTCCTAAAAGTTTGGCTGATTTATCAAATGCTTCGCCTGCTGCATCATCCAGTGTCTGCCCGAGAACGGTCATCTTTGATGGAGAATCGCACCGGACTATTTGAGTATGGCCTCCGCTTACGGTCAGGCATAAAAATGGAAAAGATGGAATCGTTTTACCGCCACTTTCAGATTGGATCAGATTGGCCAAAACGTGCGCCTGCATGTGATGTACTGCAATAAGTGGTTTGTTTAAAGCAAGTGATAATGATTTTGCAAACTGCGTTCCAACAAGTAATGCACCGATCAATCCGGGGGATTGGGTAAATCCAAAAGCGTCAATATCTTTCAAATTAATTCCGGATGCTTTCACTGCTTCATCCACAACGGGCACGATCGATTGAAGGTGAGCTCGGGAAGCTAGTTCGGGCACTACGCCACCATATTTTTCGTGCACTTTTTGACTGGAAATAATATTACTTAAAATAATTCCATCCCTGCATACAGAAGCAGCGGTTTCGTCGCAGGATGATTCAATAGCCAATATGGTTGCCATAAAACAAAGAAGATTTTTTTAAATTCGGATCAATATACCGGCAAAGATACGGTATGACGGTTTTGTGAGAATTATGACCGGATCGCAACCACAGGATCTAAGCGGGAAGCGGTATAGGCCGGTATCATTCCACTTAAAATCCCAACTAATATACAAATAGAAATAGCCAGGGAAAGAATTCCTGTGGATATAAATACAGGGAAATCAAAGACATTCGTTAATACTAAAGTGAGTAAATACACCAGCAATATACCAAACAGACCTCCCAGTATACAAATAATAGCTGCTTCCAAAAGAAACTCTAATAATATACTACTCTTTTTTGCACCTATTGCCTTTTTTAAACCAATCATAGGTGTCCGTTCCTTTACGGTTACGAACATAATATTGGCAATACCAAAAGCACCTACTACCAGGCTTAAAGCACCGATAGCCCAGCCACCCAGGTTAATACTGCCGAATAAAGAAGTTACCTGGTCACTAAAACTTGATATCTGGTTCAGGGTGAAATTATCTTCCTGTTTTGGACTTAATTTCCTGATGGAACGCATAATTCCTTCCATTTCATCGGCAAGGGCCTGGGAACTTACATGATCCTTTCCTTTTACTTTTATGATCGGACTGCTTTGGTTCTCATTCAATATTTGCCGGGCAAATCTGTAAGAGGTCATTACACTGTGATCATAATCCTGCCCAATCATATTCTGCCCCATTTTTTTTAATACACCAATAATGCTAACCTTATTTCCTTTGATCTTAATTTCTTTTCCGACGGCATTTTGTGCATTTCCAAAAAGCATTTCTGCATTATCAAACCCGAACATACAAACCGGGGTTCCATAGGCAAACTCACTGGAAGAAATATACCTTCCAAATTCTATCGTTATGGGTTGAATATCATTTTCATCCTCTGTGATGCCAGTCATTTGTATTCCCTCCAGTGCATATCCCTGGTATTGAATAGTTACATTTGAATTTATTTGAAAAGCGACATCACTTGCGAGTTGACTTCTTTCTTTTATAAACGCTACTTCTTCAAATTTTGGTACCGGACGGTTTATAAATGTCCACCATGGATTATCACTTCCTCCGCTATAATCCCATTTGTCTATATAAATAGTATTTGAACCCAAACTTTTAATCTGATTCTGAATATTCATCTCCAGGCTGTTCACGGTTGCAAGCACACCTATGATACAGAAAATACCAAAAGATATCCCGATAAGCGATAAGGCAGTCCGTAATTTATTTACCATGAGTTCCTGCATGGTCAACTTAAAAGAATTCGATAAAATCGTGAGCGTTTTACGCATAGTACAAATGTACTCTTTCAACTTTATTTTAAGAAAAGATTATGGTGAATGGTTTTAAATAGTTGGGAGAATTATTTCCCGGTTTTTATTAATCCGTTTCTACAGATTATTTTTCGTTTAATACAATTTGAAAAATGTTGTCAACGGAAAGTTTTTATAAAAAAAAAGCTACCCTTTCAGGCAGCTCTTTATCCAAATTCAAAAACTGATTATCCATTCAGAATTTAATATCAAAAAATTGTGGTTTCAGGAGGTAAGCTTCCTCGTTAATTAATTTGATAAATGTTATTGAAAAAAAATTGTCGGTACTACAATACGATGTGCTCCGGGATAATCAGATATCATTTGGGTTTTTCTTAGGTTTAGGTTAACAACGGTCATTGTCGGAAATAAAACGCCGTTTGGTTTAAGATATTCTATTGAACATAAAAATAGAGTAGTCTTGCTTATTCGCACGTAAAAACTCCTGTAAAAAATACGTTTGCAGAAATGTTTTCAGAGTGATTTTACTTCAGTATTAATTCAGGAATGAATTCTGTTTGTTTTTGTAAAACGTAAAAATAACCGGTGGTTTTAGGTTTTCATTTAAAATAAAAAAGATAAAGTTGATAATAAACATTTAAAAAAAAGAAGCCCAAAATGGCTTCCAGTAATACAATCAAATTTATTTTTGGATTAAAAGTTTACTTTAATTTGTGATTATTCGGTTATCCTATTCTTCTTGATGATTGATTTTGTTTTTGAACTTTTCTTGCTAAATTCTTTTATTTGGTTAAATGAAGTTGGAATACCTGTTTTTAACCTGTCAATCGTTTCTGCCGGAATATTGTTTTTACTAAATGGACCTGTTTTCGTGTATTGCTGAATTTCACCGGCATTGCGTCCATATTTATAATCATATGGGAAATTTGAATTTTCAGTTTTTACACCCGGGTTATCTGTATTTGGTACGGTAGGGTATGTTGGCATCTTTTGGTGAATACCTTTTAAAATCAATGTAATAAAAATGATCCTTTTCGTTCAGGATCGTGTTTTCTATGGCGCTATTTGTTTTTTGTTGTTGCGCATAAACATTTCCTGAAATAAATAGAACCAGAAAAACCGGGAAGAACTTTATAAAAGAGTATTTCATTGTGAAACAAGGGGTATTAAAATGTATAATAAAATAAATGTTTGTGTTTAGTGGTTTGAGCGAATGTCTTTTTGCCGATAATCTATCTATGAGCTAAAATAATGAATTTATTCTTAATGGGATTTTAAGAAAAAAGAAATCTGTTTTTTATTTTTTGCCTCCTGAATGCATCTCATTTTATCCTGTTGATTTTTTAACGTTCAACTTTTTTATGCAATGAAACCCTTTGTGGTCAGTGTTTGTAGAGATTGATGAAATTTAATTTCTAATTTTTTTAAAAATATTTTTTTATCTAAAAATTCACCACTTATATTTGCGCCGGAGAGATGGCAGAGCGGTCGAATGCGGCGGTCTTGAAAACCGTTGAGGGTCACACCTCCGGGGGTTCGAATCCCTCTCTCTCCGCTTTAATACAAGTTTATAAAAATCCTGCAAATCATAAAGTTTGCAGGATTTTTGCTTTCGGGAATTTAGATTTATCCGGGTTAAATTCATATTTATGAAGCAAAATGACCTTCTAAATATTATTCCTGCCCGGTATACAAGGAATAATATTATAACCGAAATGTCCTGTTCCTTTAAGAATAAAGAAGAAGCTGCATCCTTTTATGTAATTGCCCGGGGACAGGTTTTGAATGTAAGCAACTGGCTTTTACGTGGCATGATCCAGCGGGTACCTTTCAACTTTTAAATGACCAGGGAGAAAAACTTGACCGGAATGTGAGTAAGGGAGATTATATTAAAGTTGATATTCCCGGTCGGGGTAGTACAGAAAGCTATGAATACGATTGGGTTTATGTAGAGGAATTAAAAAGAAAGGCATATTGAAATTTTACAGTGCATTAGATTCAGAGTGCCACCATCGTCTGATCCGTTAAATGATAAAGATGAAACAGCTCATTTTTACAGTGGCGAGGCGACAAGCACTTTAATAGTTTCAAGGGAAAATAATACTGTAACGGTACAAATAATAGATCTGAATCTAAACCCAAATTAAGAGATTCGTTCAGTGACTGATAGGCTTCGAAATTTTTCAGTAGGTGTAGCCACTTTGGGCTTTTCTCTAAAGTACAAGGAAAAAACCTTACGGATGAGATCATTAAGAATGAAGAAGTGTGAATACTGTTTCCAGATATAACCAGCCTTAAATACTTTTCAGCATCCACACATCACAGCCTGTATGGCCGCTATTTCCCAAAGGCTTTTCTATAAAATGAAACCCGTTTTTTTTATACAATTCGATTGCATTTTTTAATTCCGGAAGAGTTTCAATATAGATGCTGGAATAGCCGGTTAGCCTGGCTTCTGCAATTGATTTGTCCAATAATAATTGGCCATATCCTTTTTTGCGAAAATTTTTGCCTAAGTACATTTTTACCAATTCGCATGTTTCCGGCGGCAATCCTTCTGTCGGGTAAAATCCGCATCCGCCGGCAAGTTGCCCATCTTCTTCCAAAACAAAATAAGCCGCATTTTTCACCTCGAAATTCTGATGCATGGTATCGGTAGCTGCATCAAAATAGACGGTGCCGGGTTTGTTGGCATCAAATTCCTCGAGGGAGCGGCGGATAATAGCAGCGAGCGCTTTATTATCTTTCTCCTCTACTTTTCTTATGTGAATGACTGGTTCCAGGTGGATTATTTTTTGTCTGCTTTCTTCAATGGTTTACGGTCATATTGGCAACAAGCTTCCAGGTTGGAATATGCTTCATCCGGAGCAGTAAAATCCTGTGTGTCATATCCTGACTTTGCGACGGCTTTTTGAATGGTTTCATTATTGGTTTTTGTGGAATCAAAGTCAACTTTTAAAACCTTTGCTTTTCTGTCCCAGAAAGCCGTAGTAGCTCCTGCTTCTGTAGCACTTTTTTCAATCGTTTTCTTGCACATGCCGCAATTGCCGTTCACAACGATGGAATCCTTTATGGAAGTTTGCGCACCGGCAAATTGTGCTGATGCCATTCCTATAAATAAAATGACGAAAAATTTAATGAATTTCATATAATTAATTTTAAAACAAACTTAGGGAATAGTCTTTAGTTTATAGTTTTTAGTTTTTAGTTCGTAGTTCGTAGTTCAGAGTTCGTAGTTCGTAGTTCGTAGTTCAGAGTTCGTAGTTCGTAGTTCAGAGTTCGTTGTTCGTAGTTTTTAGTTCGTAGTTCGTAGTTCGTAGTTCGTAGTTCGTAGTTCAGAGTTATAGTTCAACGCCGAAGGCATTCAACACGAAGTATTCAACGCGAAGCATTCAACCTGATACCTGATACCTGATACCTGAAACCTGAAACCTAATTAACAAACCCCCATTGCACCCCAAAGCGGAACAAAAAACCGGGAGTAGGATAATGCGGTGCTACAAAATTGTTGTTCATAAATCCAAATCCATTTGTAAACGTAACTGTATTTAGATTTTCTGCGGTAATAAAGCCTTTGAATGATTTGATCCTGAAATTAAAAAATGCATTCAACTTAGGTAGATTGCTGATGGTTACTGTATCCTGCGGGAAAAATGATCCCATTACCGGACTGTAATTATTCGCTTTGTAAGGCGTGTTATAGCTTATGTCTAAACCCGTACTAAGATTCAGGTTCTTGTAAAAGTTTCCCTCAAAGGCAAGTCTTTGGCGTGTATAGAATAGGGGAACATTCAATGGTGCATTGCCGGCCTTTTGCTGAATGATAAAATCACTGTACAGATTTAAATGTCCAACGATTTTGTTTGCCGTGGAAGCTGTTATTTGAGATAAGTTGATCAGGCCACTATATTGTTCTGAATGATAATAATCTGTGAAATAGGCGTAGTTGGCTATTGATATGTTACGCACCATCAACGAAAATCTTGGATTGTTGGCCTGGAATGTAAGTACAGTCAGGTTTTCTTTTTTTGTGAGAGAAACATTATCGATATCAAAAGAAGAATTTCCGTTAAAAATATAGGAAGGGGTTCGGTTCACATTTTGAAAGCTTACCTGTATGTCTCCCAGTTTTTTATTCAGAAAGCGCGTAACCATGGCCTGTGCATTAAAATCTGCCAGGTTTTCACCCGCTGCATAAAAATCTCCTTTCAATAAAGCATCCCATTTTTTATTCCTCGTTTTATTGCGGTACTCTCCATGTAAGACCACATTTACAAAACTTTTGTAACGGGGTGGAGGAGGGAATACCTGGTAAAAGTTTGGCGCATTAAGATAAGAGCTAAATTTTGCCTGATAATTTTCCAGGCGTGCTCCTGCTTCTATAAATTGTCCGAGGTTTTTAGTCTGTGGAAATTGTTTAATGACAAAGTCGTTTGAAATGATTTCCCACTCATCCTCAAGATTGAAATTGATTGGCCGGGATGCATTCAGTGTTATACCATAATTATCCTTATAAAAAAGAGAGTTCTGCGTCGTTGTGCCTCTTTGAGTCATCGGATCCCTGAAATTATTTGAAAAAGATTCGTATTTAATGGTATGCTGAAATCGTAATTTAGGATAGAATAAATAATCTGTGGTACTGTCATTTATGATAATAGAATCCTTTTTGCCAATGTCATAACTCTGGCGGAAAAAAGCAGTGAACTCTTTTTGTTTATTTCCGGTAACGATCTTCGTGGCATAAACCTGGTTGCCTAATTCCTTATTATCTGACAGGTTGACGGGAATGGCTAATCGTCTTTTCAACGTTGGATCAGACAATGTATTATCGTCGCGAATCCCTCCGTTTTCTGATGAGGCTATTTGATTTCCAAGAAGAACTAAATAGGCCGCATACCGTTTCCGCTTTCCCTGGTAATTACTGAAAAAACGGTAATTATTATGATTGACGTTTTGAGTTTGAAATGTTCCCGGTGCAGAAATCAACCGGTAATTAATACCGGCATTCCAGTTTGGTTTAATATTCTGGGTATGTAGTACGCCTACGACCTGTTCCGTTTCGGAGGCTAATAAATAACTTAATAAAGTATAAGGTCTTGTTGTCTGGTAAAACCGGGTGTTTTCAACGGAATATTTATAGATATCAAACGCATGGAAGCCGGCATCCCATCCCGAAGTTAGTATTGGGCTAAAGAGAATAGGAAAAGCAGCATTGCCATTATTACCCAACGTTTTATACCCGGTAGGAACAGTATAAACCTTGCCATAATCATTAATGGAAGAATCTAGTTTGCTGCTTGTAAGTGAGTCCAGGTAACGATAACTTATGGTAATGGAGTCCGCCAGATCATCTCTTTTTTCGAAACCAGTTGTATCGGCATTTCTCGTTGGCTGGTTCGGATTTTGAGCCTGGCGTCCGCCATCGGCCGGTCGTAATGTTCCAGGTCTTTTAATTTGTGCATCGGAAGATAATGTCATCAACCCAATACAAAAAAAAATCAGTCCAAAACGGACGGGTAATTTTTTTTTCATTATTATTTCCTGGAGAGACTTCATTTAATGCTTATTACAACTGCGAAATTAATTCTTTAAAGATCAATGTCAATTTTGGTTCGGCATTTTTTGCTGCCTCAAGTACCTCCTCGTGCGTAATTGTATTTTCTTCCTCCCTGATGCCTACATCTGTTATAACGCTCATGGCAAATACCGGTATGCTCATGTGAGCCGCGCAAATAACCTCCTGGACAGTGCTCATTCCTACTACATCCCCGCCTAAAATGTGTAGCATTTTGTACTCGGCACGTGTTTCAAATGTTGGTCCGGTTACACCAACGTACACGCCTTCATAAATTAAAATATCGTTTTCCTTTGCGATATTTTTAGCCGATTCAATGTATTCTTTTTTATAAGGTTCACTCATATCCGGAAATCTTGCACCGAGCTCATTTTCATTTTTTCCGATAAGCGGATTTGGTGCAAAAAGACTAATATGGTCATTGATGATCATCAAATCGCCCACCTCAAATTCCGGATTCATTCCTCCGGCCGCATTACTGATCATAAGCATCTTCACTCCCAGGAATTTCATCACTCTTATTGGAAAGATTACTTCGTTTGTGCCGTATCCTTCATAATAATGAAAACGGCCTGCCATTGCAATTACTTTTTT
>JBBSSE010000041.1:0-11861 GCA_038242375.1 Chitinophagales bacterium | reverse complement strand
TCAGATGAAAAGAAATAATCGAATTTTACTGGCCTGTGCATTCTTTTCTATAATTACTTTATCAGCAACCAATTTAAAAGCACAGGAAAAAAATTCGGAAGAATTAAACCTATCCATTCAATTAAGGCCTCGGGCAGAAATAAGAAATGGATTATTTACGCCAATCTTAGAAAGTCAAAAGTCCGGGACATTTATAAGTCAGCGGAGCAGACTGGGATTTTACTACTCTAAGAATCAATATCTGAAAATGGGTTTGAGCACCCAGGTAGTAAGCACCTGGGGAAATGATGCGCAGGTGCAAGCTACCGCCAATGACATTTCTCTTTATGAAGCCTGGGCGCAACTTTTCTTTTCAAAAGAATGGAACCTGAAGTTAGGCCGTCAAATTCTTTCTTATGATGATGAACGGATTCTTGGAGCACTTGACTGGAACAATGCCGGTCGTAAACATGATGCAGCCTTACTTGGTTTTGAAAAAAACAAATTAAAAGCGAATGCCGGTTTTGCTTTCAATCAGAATTCTGAAAAAACGACCGGAACATTTTATGACAACCTGGTAAGCCAACCGTATAAATCAATGGAATTTTTATGGTTTAGATATGATATTAATCCCACTCTCGCATTTTCTCTTCTCGGTCTGAATCTTGGCTTTCAGGACCGTATAGATTCCTCTCTTTCCAATTTGCAAACCATGGGCGGAAACATTTTTTTAAAGAAAAATAAATTTGGTGCCACAGGTACTTACTATCTTCAAACCGGACAGAATCATTCCAATAATGCCCCGGCAAAAAGAACAAATGCATGGATGGCAGCAGGTAAGATTGATTACAATTTTAATCATTCCTTTTCAACTTCCATAGGATCTGATTATCTTAGCGGCAATAATATGCATTCAACTCCTACCCAAAATACCTATTTCAACCCTTTATATGGAACTGGTCATAAATTCTATGGCAGCATGGATTACTTCTATGTTTCCAGTCCACATAACAATACAGGATTATGGGATTCATATATAAATTTGAATTTCAAACCAACAGAAAAATTCACGACTCAAATTGCATATCACCATTTTGAATCTACCGGAAAATTAGTAGATTACGCCGGTGAAAATGCAAACAAATCTCTTGGTAATGAAATAGATCTTTCACTTGGTTACGCCATCATGAATGATGTAAAATTAACGGGAGGTTATTCTCAAATGTTCACAGACAAATCTATGCGCTATGTAAAAAACATCGCTCCCGTTTCAGAAATAAAATCTTTTCAAAATTGGGTTTGGGTTTCACTCAACTTCAATCCTCAAATACTCTTAAAATCAAATAAATAAATCCTTAAACATTCAATTATGCGACATTTCAAAACAGGTATTTTTCAATCAGCACTCTTGCTATCATTGATTGTATTGAGTTTCTCCTGCAAAACAGGAAGCTCAAATACGAGTAATGATGAGGGTTTTGATATTTCTAAAATAGATACGGCTTTAACCGGTACAGTTACGGCAGAATTAACTGATCCGCCAATGGTACCAAAACCACTTGATTATACCTCTCCTAAAACAGTGATGGTAGAATTAACTGCTGTAGAAAAAGTAATGAAGATTGCTGACAGTACCGATTATTTATTCTGGACATTTGGTGGAACTGTACCAGGTAAATTTATCCGTGTAAGACAAGGTGATTTGGTTGACTTCACTTTAAAAAACATGCCCGACAGCAAAGTATCTCATAGCATTGATTTGCACGCTGTAACCGGCCCAGGTGGTGGCGCTGAAGCTACTGCAACAGCTCCCGGACAATCTACACGCTTTCAGTTCCGCGCCTTACATCCGGGATTATATGTTTACCATTGTGCAACAGGTCCTGTAGGATTGCACATTGCAAATGGCATGTACGGGTTGATTCTTGTAGAGCCACAAGGCGGCATGTCTAAAGTGGATAAAGAATACTACGTAATGCAGGGAGATTTCTATACTGATGGTAAGTTCGAAGGAAAAGGATTACAAAACTTTAATGAGCAAGCCGCGATTGATGAAAATCCAAATTATGTATTATTCAATGGTAAAGTAAGATCCATAACCGGTAAAAATGCATTGCCTGCAAACGTGGGTGAAACCATTCGTTTATACGTTGGTAACGGCGGACCAAACCTCGTTTCCTCATTCCACACAATCGGAGAAATATTTGACAAAGTGTACATGGAAGGCGGATCAGCCATCAACAGAAATATTCAAACTACGTTGATTCCTGCCGGTGGTGCAACGATGGTAGAAATGAAACTGGAAGTACCTGGTGTTCTTAATTTAGTAGATCACTCTTACTACCGCGCAAATAGTAAAGGTGCTGTAGGACAGATCAAAGTTTCCGGAAAAGAAAACCCATCTATCTATAATAAGATCAGAAATAAATAGACCACAATTTTGAAATATTTATTAACCATATTAGCAATCGCCTTCGTTGGGACATCATTTTCCCAATCGAAGGCGATTGTTTCTGAAAAAAGAATGGTGACGATACCGGCAGGTATTTACGATCCGTTTTTTATTAAGACAAGCCCGGTTCCGATAAGAGTAGCGGCATTTAAACTGGATGAAACCGCGGTTACCAATTTGGAATTCCTGGAATTTGTTAAAGCCAATCCACAATGGAGAAGATCCAAAGTGAATCGTCTTTTCGCGGATAGTAATTATCTGAGACATTGGGAAAATGATGTATCGATTGGGAAAAATAATGAGAATATTTACAATTCTCCTGTCGTACATGTATCATGGTTTGCGGCCCAGGCTTATGCAAAATGGAAGAACAAACGACTTCCGACAGTAGAAGAATGGGAAAGAGCCGGAATTGCTCCGCCAAAGAACACAAAAATCACGTCTGTTGTGGATTACATTGCGAAATGGTATAGTATTCCAAGTCCTAAAGTGCTGCCAAATATTAAATCCACTTATCAAAATAATTATGGTCTGTTTGATATGCATGGCCTTATTTGGGAATGGACATTTAATTTTAATAGCTTTATAAGCTCAGGCGATTCGAGAGGAAATACAGAAGATGAAATTAAGGCATTTTGTGCCGGAGGAACCATCAATGTAAGAGATAAAAGTGACTACGCGGGCTACCTTCGTTTTAGTTACCGGGGCAGTTTGAAAGGAAAATTTTGCATCGCTAATTTGGGTTTCAGATGCGCGAAGGACATATAGTTTCTTTAGTTTGGAGTTCAAAGTTCAGTTCGGAGTTCAAAGTTCGTAGTTCAAAGTTCAAAGTTCGTAGTTCAAAGTTCAGAGTTCGGAGTTCAGAGTTCAGAGTTCGTAGTTCTATACTTGAAAAGCGAAGTCTTTCGACGCAAAACATTCAACGCAAAGCATTCAACGTGAAACATTCAGCGCGAAGCATTCAACCTGATAACTGATACCTGATACCTGATAACTGACACCTGACACCTAACACCTAACACCCAACACCTGACACCTGACACCTAAAAAAAACAAAACCAATGAAAACATTTCTATCCGCCATACTTCTTTGTAGCATTTTAATGAGTTGCGGTAACAACGAAAAAAAATCAGCATTCGAAGGCGAAGTGATCAATGAACACCCTACTGCCGTGGTTGGAACCATTTCCGACCAAAGTCTTTATATGCTGACGGATAGTTTTCAAACACAAAATAACGAGGAGATTGTTCTATCCCAATTTGCGGGAAAACCAACTGTTGTTGGAATGATCTTTACCCACTGCGATTATGCCTGCCCAAGACTAACCGCCGATATTAAAAATATCAACAAGCAAATGAATGTTCCGGAAGGAAAAGTCAATTATGTTTTGATCTCATTTGATACGGAAAGAGACACACCCGAAGTATTGAAAAAATACGCGGAGAATTTAAAATTAAATAAGGATTACACTTTGCTTCATGGCAGCGAAGAAGCGGTAAGAACCCTATCTGTTCTATTAAATGTTCAGTTTCAAAAAGATGCGGAAGGAAATTTTTCCCACAGTAATATCATTTCAGTTCTGGATAAAGAAGGTCATTTAGTGACCCAAAAAGAAGGACTGGAAGCAAATCATGAAAATACGATAGCTTCTTTGCAGGGGATGTTGAGCAATGAGCAATGAGCTTTGAGCTTTGAGATTACTGCGATTGTTGGCATCTCGACGGCAAAAATTATGGTGTTCAAATGCAGAAAAAGCGTTTCCGGAAAAGCAACCGGCAAAACTAATTAACCTATGATTTCTGTTACTAAAATATTCCGGTTTGAAACGGCCCATGCCATCTTTGGTTATGAAGGGCCCTGCAAACATATTCACGGTCATTCTTACGTATTACACGTTACGGTCGCTTCTACGGCTGAAGGCCATAAAGACTTTATAGAAAAACCGGGTTTTGTTGTAGATTTTAAAATCTTAAAAAAGATTGTGCAGGAAACCATCGTGCAGAAACTGGATCACAGGTTGATTCTTTCAGAAGAATATCTGGGCGCAAATCCTTCGCTAAAGAACCAGGAAAATTTGGAAGTCTGGAAGATGGAACCTTCTGCAGAGAATATATTATTTTTTTCCAAACAGGAAATTAGTCACGCCCTTCCCAACGGAATCAACCTGGTAAAACTAAGAATTTATGAAACGGCTGATTCGTATGCCGAATGGAGTTTACATGATCAGTAAATTCTAGGTTTGCAAAGATATTGTCAAAATGGGTTTGTTGAGGAACTCTTCGAATTTTCATGATTTCTGCAGAATAAATCTTAGCGGATTAAGAAGACTTGCAATTAATTTAATCCAATGAATCAGGCTTTCTGAATAAAGAATTTTCGCAAATTAAATTTTCATTTACACTTTAAATTTCCCTTATAAAACAATCGCGTTGAATCATTTTTAAGGTTTGAATCCAGAACTTAAAAAACGATCTTTTTCAATAAATATTTTTCTCTCTCTTAGAATAATAAGAATAAAAGATACTTTCGCAAACAATTATCGCAATAAAATAATATTTGTAAATTACACTCTCTTTTTTTCCAAATCTTTAAATGATCACATGTTTTCAAAGACAGCCGAATATGCTTTACGTGCCACTATTTTCATAGCGAAAGAAGGAACGGTTGATCATAAATTAAGCATTGGCGAAATCGCTGTGGCCATTGATTCTCCACAATCTTTTACTGCCAAAATACTACAATTACTTACGAAAGATAACAGAGTGGTCAGTTCAGCCCGAGGCCCTAACGGTGGGTTTTATTTGAAAGAAGCCGCCAAAAAACTTCCTGTGCTTTCCATTTTACAGGCAGTGAACGAAGACTATGTTCTTCGGAAATGTGTATTAGGATTAAAAGATTGTTCTGAGGTTACTCCTTGTCCCATGCATTCGGAATATAAAAAAATCCGCACGAGCCTCATCAACCTTTTTGAGAAAAAAACCATCCAACAACTTGCAAACGAAACAAACAAAGTGAATGTTTCGATCAATAATGATAATCGGTAGTTTTTAGTTGTAGTTCGTAATTCGTGATTCAACGCCGAAGGCATTCAACGCAAAGCATTCAACACGCAGTATTCAACCTACAACCCACCACCTACCCCCTATCCCTCCACAATCCTCAATTTCGCGTAATTCAACATGATCTTTTTCTCACCATTGTTTTCAAAATTGATGGTAGAAATCGGGTTGTGTGCAGCACCTTCCATTCTCATAACTTCTCCAAAACCAAATTTTTGGTGTTCAACCTTTTGGCCTACCTGTAAATTACTGGTATCACTTGCCACGAAATCGGATGTTGGCACATGCTCTTTTACTTTATTTGCAGGTTGCGGTGCCATGTAGGCCGGCTTTTCCTTGGGTGTATATGTTTGACGGGGGGCACTTGTTGCAGCCACATTCGGTTGCCTGGCGCGTGCAAATGAATTGTAGCTATTACTGCCGCCCTGATTGTTACGCATGTTACCGCCCGCATAGACCTTATCAATCCTTTCTTCCGGAAGTTCATCAATAAATCTGCTGGGTTCATTTTGAGTGAGATTTCCAAAACGATATCTTGTGTTAGCATAACTGAGATATAATTTATGTTCCGCACGGGTGATGGCGACATAAAATAATCTTCTCTCCTCTTCCAATTCTTCGCGGGTATTAATTGCCATTGCATTGGGAAAAAGAGTCTCTTCCAGTCCTCCGACAAATACTACCGGAAACTCCAATCCTTTTGCAGCATGAATAGTCATCAGTTTGACCACATCACTATCTTCTTTATCATTATCGGCATCCGTAAGGAGAGTGATCTGCTGCAAATAACTTCCAAGACTTTTATCCAATAATTCTCCGTCTTCTGTCGGAGTTTCTGTGTATTCTTTTATGGAGTTTAATAATTCCTGTACGTTTTCATAGCGGGCTAAACCTTCCGTCGTTTTATCATTAAAAAGGTCTTTTACGAGGCCGGAATTTTTTCCTACCAATATCCCAACATCATAAGCATTCTTCTTGTCCAATTCACTTTGAAACATCTTTATCATGGTGACAAAGTTGTTGATGATTTCCAACGTATTTGCTTTAAAGCCAAATTCAGCCGCTCTTTCTAAAACATTCCACATGGATATGTTTTGTTCATTGGCAAATAGAATTGTTTTCTCAATGGTGGTTTTTCCAAGTCCGCGGGCAGGGTAATTAATAATTCTTTTTAAAGATTCTTCTTCGCCCGGATTTACGATCACCCGCAAATAGCATAAAAAATCTTTCACTTCCTTTCTTTGGTAAAAACTGATACCCCCATAAATCCGATAAGCTATATTCATCCTGCGGAGACTTTCCTCAAAACTTCTACTTTGAGCATTTGTCCTGTATAAAATAGCAAAATCACTATTTTTAAAATGATTGCGTAATTTCTGTTCCTGGATAGTATCTGCTACATTTTTTCCTTCCTCATTATCGGTGGCAGTGCGGACCAGTTTAATTTTCTCCCCTTCCGTATTGCTTGTCCATAATTTTTTGGGGATCTGGCCCTTATTATTGGAGATAATATCGTTCGCTACATTTAAAATCATCTGTGAGCTCCGGTAGTTTTGTTCCAGCATCACTACTTTTACTTCATCATAATCTTTCTGAAACTGCAATATATTTTCGATCGTGGCTCCGCGGAAACTATAAATACTTTGCGCATCATCTCCCACTACTGCCACATTCTCATGCATGGCACCTAATAACTTTATAATCTGGTACTGGGAGGTATTGGTATCCTGGTACTCATCAATCATAATGTATTTAAACTTGCGCTGATACTTGCTCAGACTTTCCGGATGTGTGGCCAATAATTGGTAGAACTTCATCAAAAGATCATCAAAATCCATTGCACCGTTTTTAAAACAACGGTTGCAATAAGCAGTATATATCTGGGCGGTCATGGGACGGTTTGACCGTGCGTCTTCCTGCTGTAATCCATAATCGTTTGCATATTCATCCGGGGTAATCAAACCATTTTTGGCGCTCGATATCCGGTTATAAACAGTTGAAGGCTTATAATGTTTATCATCGAGACCTAATTCCCTGATAACTGTTTTTACGACATTTTTAGCATCATCAGAGTCGTAAATCGTGAAATTCTTTGGATAACCTAATTTATCCGCTTCCGCGCGCAGGATTCGGGCAAATACAGAGTGAAATGTTCCGATATATAAATTCCGTGCTTCATTATTTCCTAAAATCTTTCCTACTCTTGCCTTCATTTCAGCCGCGGCTTTATTGGTAAAAGTGAGCGCTAAAATCTGGAAAGAATCCACGCCTGTAGCCATCAAGTGAGCGATACGTGTGGTCAAAACCTTCGTTTTGCCACTTCCGGCACCAGCTACAATCATTATTGGCCCATCCCGGTGAAGCACTGCTTCACGTTGAGCATCATTCAGTCCCTGTAAATATTCCTGCATCGCGCAAAGTTACGAAAACTGGCCGGAGGATATGGAGTGTTAGCAAATAATTTAAGTATTCGGGGAGAATAAAAGGAGGACATTGAGGGAGAAGAGTTTGTGGGAATAGTGGTATTTAGTATTATCACACATTATGGTTTTGAGATGAGGGCAGAATTTTCTACACAAAGTTTAAACGAAGAAAAAATAGTGAGCCTTGTATAAATAATTTCAATTAGTCCATCAGATGCTTTACGTATTCTTTCAATACCGATGTGTTCATTTTATCTTCTTCTGTGTTCGACAACTCTTTTGTTTCTATGTTTATTTTGTGCGATAAATCAAAAGCAACTTTCCCACAGGAAACATTGGAGTAATCATCAAAATTGGAATACTTGAATCACTGCTTTAGATAATTTTTTAGCAATCGGTTTTGTGTCGCCTAAAATTAAAGCATGCGCATAATTTCCTGGCTGTGGATTATGAATACATTTATAACCTAAATCAATTGGAATTGAAGCTGAGATTTCAGCAACGCCAAATTCTGAAGCATTTCCTACAGTTGCTTGCGGCGTTGTTAAATTAGCAATGTTTACTGAAAGCCCATCTTCATTTGATTTAGTTTTAAATGCAGCACTTGAAGGCATTTTTTTACCGTTATCCAATTTCCAAAATACAGCAAAGTTTGGCTCATCTAAAATTGGAAATCTACGATATAAAAAGTCCGTGTTTGTAATTGTATAGTTAGGTATATTCATATTCTGCTTCCTCCAAACGTGTTGCAAGTGTAGATAATTCAAAAGGTTGCTTCGTATCATTGATTATATTTCCATCGTCATCAAACAAAATAAATGTCAGATCTCCATTTTGATTAATTTCTAATTCTGCACAAATATATTCTCCATCAAACTCAAATTGAATCCCTCCATCTCTCATAGGAAACACACTAATTTTAATTCCCTTTGAATGAACCTCTTTGCTATATAAATGATTTAAAGTTTGAATTGCAACATCAATCGCAGTTGTAGAAATCACATCAGCATCATAAGAGTCCCAGTTTTTTTGAAGGTTGACAAATGCATAAATTTTATTTGATAACCTTGAGTACAGTGTATCATTCGTTATTGAAAGTTCGAGATTTTGGTTATTCATAATATTCTCATAATCCATAAATAAACCAAAGGTGCTACCTGAAAAGAAACCTAAAACAGGTTCACTGCTTGAAGGTTGAAACTTTTGTGGTATTGTTTGTAGATTCATTTCAATTGTTTTTTAATGATGAGAATTGATAATTGCTAAGTTTTAAAATTATTAGGATTGAAAATATAGGATATTCTAAACCATAATCCACATTGTCCATTAGTCCATGCGCTACTCTGTTTCTTAAATTATAGCCGGCCTTTTCAGTCAAGATAAATTTAATGAAAAAATGGTCGTTGTCTGTAATCTTTTCTTGTAGATCTTCAAGTAGGTTATCTAATGTCTTTTCCATTATAATACCTGGCTGCTTTGGATTTGGCTTAAAGGTAGCAATGTTAAGGAAGTGACAGAACTCTCTAAGAAAATATTCTGATTTCAAAACCAGACTGTCAGTTGAACTAACAAAGTTCGGATTATAATCAGGATCAGCTTTCCATTTCATAAGTTCATTAAAAAATGAATTGATGCCTGATTCAATCAATTTGATGTAACTGAAATTAACATCTCCTCCATTCATTCGCCTGCTTGCATTTTCACCGATCCATGTTTGATTTAGAAGACTAATAATACCTTCAGCCGAAATTTTGTCGGCCCGTAGCGCCTCAATAAAATATTGAAGGATAGTTTGACCTGCAATTTGCATGTGAAAACCATAAGTCTTAAGTAAAGAAAATCTTTTTCTTTCCTCTTCAGTTGTGAATTGAGCTATGGTATTACCAAATTTATCTTTAATGCCTTCTGGTAACATATTTTGAAGCATTGTCTCTTTAAAAAAACCTTCGCTCCATTTTTTTATGTCATCTAATGGCATAATCATAGGAGTTAAAAGTAAAGTCTTTATAATATCCTCTTCACTTTTTTCTTTGACTTCTTTTTTAATTAACTCCAAAATTCTTTTTGTTTCATCTTTGGGCATTTCCTCTCTAACCTCTCCTAAATGAAATTCTGTTCTTAAATTTTGATACTTTAATTGCAAACGACTTAAGTTCTTTTCGTCCTTTAAACTCTTGTAAATTGACATTGATTTTTCTACAAAAGAGACAGATGCTAAATCACCCTTTCTTTCAATTGCAAGTTTTTCATATTGCTCTGCTTTGAAGTAAAGCCAATCTTCTAATTCAAACCCTAACTTTCTGCATAACTTCATTGAAATATCTGCAACGTAAATAGCTCCCCACACATTATTATTTGCGAGAGCGTTGGCTGCTTCCCAATTCTTGTCAATGAATTTGCTTACTTCAACAGTTTGTTTGAAATCTTTAAAGTATTGAACTGCAAAATCTGTAAAGTCAATTATAGTTCGTAAGGTAGAAGGATAGGTAATATCCAAACTTTGATGAACTTCAAAAGTATATTTAATTAATTCTTTGAAGATTTTTACAACTTCAGCTATAGGCTTTCTGTTGTGTGCAATATGCAAAGCATTTGCTAAAACTGTTTTCGAATAAATCATGTAATGATCTTCATCGTCTTTTGATTGCGCTTTTTCAATGTAGGTTTTCAGCAATCCGAAAAGTGAAGTGAGTAGCTCGATTACAAAATTATTATCTTGTCTTGCTTTTGAGTAGAATAGAACCAAACCATATTCAGTTTTGGCGTAAATATTTTTGCTTATCTTAAAGCGATTGTAGAGATAATCAAAATCTCTTTTTTCAAATTCTCTTATATCAGGCCACTCAAATGGAATTTTAGTACCATCTTCCCTTGTCCTTGTTCCAACGGTACGAAAAGAGAGTTGATTCTCTGGTGATTTGCTAAAATTAAATACTTGTCGATCAATTTCAGCAAGGTGATGCACATCTAATAATTTTTCTTCAACAAGTTCATCATTCACTTTTTGAAGTGCATGATTGATGTGATTTTCTTGCTTTGCATCCCAATCACTATGGTCTAACTCAACATAAAACTGCTCTAAAGCGTTCATTATTTTTCTTTATTTTCCAGTTTATGAAGATAAGAAATTTTATAGAGTAATGGCCGATATTGTACGAGGTAACGGATGGCTTTCGCAAAATAAAATATACTGCAATGATGTCGAATTGTATACTGGTTTGTAGATCCTTTCATTATGCAAGAAGTTGTCATATATCAGACTATTTGTGGACTGTTTTTTTAATGCTCTATCATTATCGATTCAAAAAATTTCCTGAAAAAAGCATACATTAGATAAGCGTGCAGAATCAAAAAAAAACACATATTATTTCATCCTAAAAACGAACATTTTGAAAGATACTTTAACCGAAAACGATTTGAAACAACTGAAGTACTGCCTTACCCTCGCAGCGGAATCTGTGCATGCGGGAGACAAACCTTTTGGATCCGTTTTGGTCAACGAAAAGAATGAAATTATTGCAGAAGCCCGAAATAGGGTCAATGAATTAACGGCTCTTGCCCATCCGGAATATGAACTGGCACACTGGGCAGCAGAAAACCTTTCTCCCGAACAACGGAAGAAAACAAAAATGTACACGACCGGCGAACATTGCCCGATGTGTGCCGCAGCCCATGGCTGGGTAGGTTTAGGTGAAATTATTTATTTGAGTTCTTCCAAACAATTAAAGGAATGGCTTGAAGAGATGAATGTACCACCTTCGCCGATTCGTTTTTATCCTGTAGAAGAAATTATTCCCGGCGTAAAAGTAAAAGGGCCGGCTGTTGGTGAATTACTGGAAGAAATTAAAAAATTGCATGAAGAGTATTACAAAAACCAGAAAAAGTAATTGAATAGAGAAATGAGTGTAAATAGTTTTCAATAAATCATCAGATACTTATTTTTACTA
>JBBSSE010000040.1:0-12116 GCA_038242375.1 Chitinophagales bacterium | reverse complement strand
GCGCCAATAATGGTGTAACCCACCATGCTATTGTCAAAATTTAAAAACTGTTGCCTGAAATCAGGCGCTTTAAAACCCGTTCCAATGCTCGCTTTTAAAATAAAATCCGGAGTAATTTTATGTGCTATTGCCAGTTTAGGACTTAATTGAGCCTGGTACAGTTCGTTTTTATCATAACGGGCTCCTAGAATAACATTTGTATTATTATAAAACTGAAATTGTTTCTGACCAAAAATGTACCATGAATTCATGCGCTCGGGTTGGGAATACCTGGTGGAATTGATCGATTCAAAATTGTACCCAACACCTGTCACTAATAGCGAGGCTGGATTTTCACCGATATTCACCTGCATTTCAGGTCTTAATAAAAACTGGTTGAGTCCGATATGGTCAAAAAGATTATTGCTCTTTTTCTCATAAACCCGTGCATTATTTTCATAGGTAGTTGCATACACCGAGCCGGTATAATTTATTTTGGAATTCAGAATATGCTTATATCTTACATAGGCGCTTTTATCAGCTTCTATAGTATTGCCACCAACCGCTTGCGGACGGTTATCCGGATAAATAAGGTAGTTATTTATTTGCTTATTGGTAGAATACCTGGTAGAAACAAGCAGGTCGCTATTGTCATTAATAGTATATAAATATTTTAAATTAAATGCGTAATCTACAAAAGGATCGACCGTTTTACCATAGATATTTTTATCGAAATCGTATCCATCGCTGCTATATCTTTTTGCAAAAAGCTGAAGTGCGGATTTATGAAATTTTAAATTCGCGGAACCGGACAATCCAAGGGTGTTGTTCGTACCGAAATACGTTTGTAGTTCTGCATTGTTTTTTACAGGATCCAGCGTTATAATATTTATAACACCGGCAAGTGCATCAGATCCATAAAGACTTGTTGCGGGACCTCTTAAAATTTCTATTTGCTTGATATTGCCCACAGCTATTCTCCCTAAATTAATAATACCCGCGTTTCTTCCCGTCATTGGTTCGCCATCAATAAGTATCAATGTATATGAAGGATCCAATCCCTGCATTTGAATGCCATCTCCAAAAGGATTTGGATATCCCTGTAAAGCTGTTCCAAGAGGATTTGAAGCTACCATTAGTCCTGATTGCATTTGCAAAATATCCAGCAGTTTTTGGGAACCGGATTCACGGATGGTCTTTGCAGAAATAACCTGTATGGGTAAGGGTAAGTTCGATACTTTATTTTCTGTACGTGTGCCCGTAACAACCACTTCATCCAGCACTTTGTTATAGGCTGAGTCAGATTTTTTTTGTCCGTAGGAAAAAGAAAAAATCGAAATCGTAAGTAAGGTATATGTAAATTTCTGTAGCATCGTAATGCTGCAAAATTGGCCTCAATACATCAGAGTTTTATCATGCTATTGTCATAAGGCAGGAAAGGCTATCGAAAAGAGGAAAATAAAAATCTTCGTTCACTTGTATTGAAAGTATAGGGAATTTATTTTTTATCAGAAAAGGGATTAATCGCTTCCGGTTTTGGGAAATTTAATTTCTTTTGGAAGATGAAACGAGAATCAATTAAAGGGATAATTTTTATGGAATTTTGACCTTTCTTCAGCAATGGATTTGGCATGTATCCAGGAACGTCGGAATTTGCGATGGGCATATTTGAATTAATCCGTGGTACAAGACAGGGCATGTTGTCCTGTGGTAAAGCATATACGAATCCTTTTTCTGTTTCATATAATAATTTTGCTTTTGGAGCAGAATTTACTATTAATTCATCAATCATAACCGTTTGGGCTATTAGTTGATTTCCGATGAATAGAAGGAGAAATGGAATGAATATCGTTTTCATGGTTTTATTAATTAAAAAAAACGTTCGAAAAAATCAATATTGTGCATTATTTATAAATAAAATTACCGGCTTAAAGTTATTGCAAATTTTTAATGATAATCGTTTTATCAGAAAAAGTTTAAGGACATGCTTCTTAGAAGACGAGGAATAAAATAAGCGTATGAAGATCGATTATCTCAAAAGCAATTCACAGGGTTTTAACCCGGTATGCTTTTTAAAAGCAGTAGAAAAATGTGAAATAGAGGAGTAGCCAAGAGATGCGGAAACATCTGTAACGGTTAATCCTTTTTCGTAGAGTAAATATTTAGCGTGCTCCATCCGCTGACTTTGGAAAAAATCAAATATGGTCGTCCCATACATTTCTTTAAATCCTTTTTTCAGATAGCATTCATTAATGGCTGCTTTGCGGCTAAGTTCCTTGATGGTAAGTGGCTCGCCGATATGTTGTAAAAGAATTTCACGTGCGAGGGCTATTTTTTCACGGTCTGCTTCATTTGCCAGAAATTTACATTCAAACACCTCTTCATTTTCTCCAGCCATGCAGTCCATACTGTAGAGTAAAAGCATTTGGGTTTGAGCATTAATGAAAATGTTTTCCATGCTTTCAGAATAGTCATGGTTCATTAACCCATCTAAAACCAATTGCGTTCTGGAGCAAAGAGGCATTATTCTGGAGAAAGAATTTGTGTGATTGAAGTTTAAAATGTCCTCTGAAAAAGTAGTCGTTTTCAATCCTCTCACAAATTGTGAAAGATGATTACTATTAAATCTAAAACAAGCTACATCAATTGTGTCAACCAATTCACCGCAATCGTGCGATTGTGAATGTTTGCAAAATGTGCACTCTTCCTCTTTTTCTTTGCAATATCTGTTTCCGGAAATACAAAAAACCAATTCCAAAGAAGAATCTTCCTTGTTATCGTGATTATAGTTATACACCATCATTCCCATATCATTTAAAATGGCATTGGGTGTCTTTTTATACCTGTTTATTACATAGTGAACAGAACCGGGTATGGTTTGAGATCTGTGTTGCACTAATTCCAATTCCTCCTGCATCACAGGATGATTTAAGGCAATGGCTAATATGTTTTGAACTGATTCCATTTGAATTTTGCAAAGATACGGTTTTTTGATTCCGGATTGAACTGATCTGAAATGGTTAACTTTTTTAGCGAAACTATAAGGATAGGAAACGGTATATAAAGTACTTGTGTATACTGTTAAAAAAAAGTTTTTCCACCTGGATTTGCGTACAGGTGATTTATTTATATATAGGGTATTTCTTCCTTTTTTTTGGACCCTGAAATACACTTAATTTAATTAGGTAATACCCCTGTTTTTAAGTAAATTTGCAGCTTATTTTATTTGATTAAATTTTATCATTTATCCCAATTTTTTATGGCAGAAGAAACAGTAGAATTAACCACACCTGAAGTTGAAAACTATGGGGCAGACAGCATCCAGGTTTTAGAAGGACTTGAGGCAGTAAGAAAACGTCCGGCAATGTATATAGGGGACGTTGGTAATAAAGGGTTTCATCACTTAGTATATGAAGTTGTTGATAACTCAATTGATGAGGCACTTGCAGGATATTGTGACAAGATTGACGTAACAATTAATGAAGATAATTCTATAACTGTAAAGGATAATGGCCGTGGAATTCCTACAGGTATCATGAAAAAAGAAGGCCGCAGTGCGCTAGAAGTGGTTATGACCGTATTACACGCCGGCGGTAAATTTGACAAAAACACCTATAAGGTGAGTGGTGGACTTCATGGAGTAGGTGTGAGTTGTGTAAATGCCCTAAGTAGTAAATTTCAGGTAACCGTAAACAGGGAGGGTAAGATTTTTGAGCAAGAATATGCAAAAGGAATTCCTCAATACCCCGTTCGGGAAATCGGCAAAACAGAACTTACCGGTACAAGTATCCAATTTTGGCCAGACAATTCCATCTTTATTGTTTCTGAATATAACCGCGATACACTGGAAAATCGTTTAAGAGAACTTTCTTTCCTGAATAAGAATATCACAATCGTTTTAAATGATTTGAGAGAAATAGGGGAGGATGGAAAAACATATTCTAAATCGTTTCATAGTGAAGGTGGTATTGTAGAATTTGTAGAATTGATCGATCGGAATGGTGGACGGCAGTCTTTGTTGCCAACAGTAATCTATTGCGATGGATTTGATCCGATAAATAATGTTACGGTAGAAGTGGCGATGAATTATAATACGAGCTACCAGGAACATCTGTTTAGCTATGTAAATAATATCAATACGATAGAAGGTGGTACACACGTATCCGGTTTCAGACGCTCTGTTACGAGGGTTTTTAAATCCTACGGTGAAAAGGAAGGAATGTTTGAAAAAGCTAAGGTTGAAATTGAAGGAGATGATTTTAGGGAAGGATTAAGTGCTATTATTTCCGTAAAAGTTCCTGAACCTCAGTTTGAGGGACAAACCAAAACCAAATTAGGTAATAATGAGGTAATGGGAATTGTTGATTCAACATTGAGTAAAGTATTATCAGCCTATTTAGAAGAAAATCCCAAAGAAGCTAAGATTATTATTCAAAAAGTAATTTTGGCTGCACAGGCCAGGGCCGCTGCTAAAAAAGCGCGGGAAATGGTGCAACGTAAAAGTGTTCTTACCGGTGGTGGTCTACCAGGTAAATTGGCGGATTGCAGTGATAAGGATCCATATAAATGTGAGCTATTCCTTGTGGAAGGGGATTCAGCAGGTGGAACCGCTAAACAGGGAAGGGATAGAAGCTACCAGGCTATACTTCCTTTGCGTGGTAAAATCCTGAACGTGGAAAAAGCAATGGAACATAAGATTTATGATAATGAGGAGATCCGGAATATGTTTACAGCCCTGGGGGTAAGAATCGGAACAGCAGAAGATCCAAAAGCACTTGATATTTCTAAATTACGCTATCATAAATTAATCATTATGACGGATGCTGATGTGGATGGAAGCCATATTGCTACGTTGATACTTACATTTGTGTATAGGTACATGAAAGAATTGGTCGAGCAGGGTTATGTGTATATCGCTCAGCCTCCGCTTTATCAATTGAAGAAAGGAAAAGAACATACATATGCCTGGAATGACGAAGAACGAAAAGAATGGATACAAAAGGTAGCCGCAGGAAATGAAAGTTCTGTGAACATACAGCGTTATAAAGGTTTGGGCGAGATGAACAGTGAACAATTATGGGAAACGACTATGAATCCTGCTACACGTACACTAAAACAAGTAACGATAGAAAATGCTGTTACAGCAGATGAGGTATTTAGTATGTTAATGGGAGATGAAGTTCCGCCACGGAGGGAATTTATTGAAACACATGCCAAATATGCCAAACTGGATGTCTAAAACACCTATCATAAATTAACGAAGAAGCTTTTTCAGAAATGAAGAAGCTTTTTTTATGTAGAGAAGTGTAATATTGCAAATTAACTCCAACGGCTACAATTCGATTTTATGAGATTATTTTTTCTTACTGTGGGAATCTTGTTCCTTTTTAACGCAAGTGCACAGGTGGATTATCCGGTGTTTAAACAGCAACAGGTAATTCATCCTGAAGATAGTAATAAACTGTCCCTGAACATTTATAACCTGAACTATCTGCACAATACGGAATACTTTACGGATATCCCTTTGAGCGGAACTCTTTTCGGATACCAATTGATGCCGGAATTGCAGTATCAGCCTACTTCCCGTTTTATTATTAAAGCAGGATTATATGTACAAAAGGAATTTGGAAGAAAGGAATATACCTCCTTGATGCCTACATTCTCTGTAAAATACCAGGCAAAAAATTCATCCTATATTTTAGGAAACCTGGAGGGAAATATTAATCACCATTTTGTAGATCCTATTTATGATGATAAACTCATTATAAAAGAAAAATTGGAAAATGGGTTTCAGTTTCTTGTGGATACAAAACCTTATAAGCATGACTTTTATATTAACTGGAGAACGGCCATTCATTTCGGTGATCCATTTAAAGAGGAGTTTGATGTTGGGTACGTTTCCTTTTTTAATGTTATTGATAAGGAGTCATTTAAGCTGAAGGTTCCCCTGCAAATGCTGTATTCCCATAAGGGCGGACAAATAGATTTAGGAAATGAACCGTTGACATCATTGGTAAATAGTGGTTTGGGCCTTTCGATGGATTTCGGATTAAATAACGATTTTTTTAATAAAATTATTTTTGAAAATCACTATCTTAATTACAAGGATATTTCAGGTAATAAGAGGCAACCATGGAACGAAGGAAATGCTTATTTATCTCATTTACTATTAAAGTTTAAGTTTTTTGACGTTGATTTTCGATATTGGAACGGAAATGGCTTTATCAATCCACGTGGGAATTCATTGTTCAGTTCGGTAAGTGAAAAATACCCAGGCTTAACAGAAAAAAACCGGGAATTATTAGTGACAAGTTTTATTTATAATACCCATGTTTTTAACGGTGCTGACTTTAATTTCAGGATTAGTCCTTATTATGATTTTCATGCTAAAGTGATGGAGTATTCTTTTGAGATGTACTTCTCCTACAGAATAAACGTTCTACTTGGGAAAATAAATAATTCATATAAAGAGAACCTAAAAAGACCCTAATAAAAATAATATGTCGGAAATTAGTTTTAATAGCTAAATTTGATAGTATAGTCAGTATAACTTGACTTACAAATAATAAGATTCATAACCAATAAAACAATTTAAAATGGCGAAGAAGTTAACAGCGTATTGCATGAAAACAAAAGAGAAAAATGTTCCAATGGAAGATGCAGTAATTACCAAAACATCCCGCGGTGGCTACATGGCACAGGGCAACGACGGTAAAGGAAATAAAATGACTACTATGCTTAGCGAGGCGAATGCTTTACAAGCTGTAAAAGATGGCGTAGCTAAAAAAGGTTGGGATTAATTCCACCGAAAAAATTATTTGAGCGATACTTTTTTAAGGTATCGCTTTTTTTATGCCGTAAACACAGCGTACTATAGTAATCTTTCTTTCCAGGATTGGAAAATGGACTTTTCAATGTGCGCTGTAATATTCTGAAATGATCCCTTTTATACGTGTCCTTTGTTTCAGATCTTTATAAAATCACTGTTCGAATTATAAACCAGAAACATCTTCCTTACGTAACAGGAACTTTCCGGAAATTTAATTTAAAACTTCTCCGCTTTTTTCAGTCGGTATATTTTCTTCTTCTTTAATTTTATTCCATCCTCCTAAAATATTTCTAAGATTGTGGTATCCTTGTCTTTTTAGTAATGAGGAAGCAATCACGCTTGAATATCCCTCTCCACTATGTACATAAATATTCTGATCCTCTTCAAGGCTTGCGATCTGGGCCAGGTCCGTTAGGTCTTTTAAAGGAATATTGGTAGAATCCTTCACATGACCTTCTGCAAATTCATGTGGCGTTCTCACGTCAACCACCATTAAATTATCATCAAAGGGAAGATCCATGGCTAATTCATCCGCTTCTATATCAATGATCAGATCAATTGCTTCCCCTGAATTTTTCCACTCATTGATTCCGCCATTTAAATAGCCTTCTATCTGTTCAAATCCGACCCGTGCAAGTCGTGTTATAGATTCTTTTTCTTTACCTGGTTCTGTTACTAAAAGTACAGACTGTTTAAAGGGTAAAACATTTCCGGCGCATTCTTCAAATCTTCCTTCAAGGCCTATTGAGATAGAGCCCGGAATAAATCCTTCCGTAAATTCTATTGAATTTCTGGTATCGAGGATTATAGAATCCCCGTTGTTTTTTTCTTTAAATTCCTTAATTGTTAATGAGATTAATTCTTTATTCATAATATTTTCCAAAGGAGCATATCCTTCTTTATTCATTTTTGTGTTTCAGGCAAAATAGCCAGTAGTATCCTCTAATTCTTTTGTAACCTAAGCAAAAAATTCTTCCATAGACTGAGGTTTTAGGGAAGCATTTTCTTTTTTCTGGTCACCAATTGTGCTGTCCATCTCTGCAGGGAGATTGCTGCTGGTCTTGTTTCCAGATATATGGGCCGGATATACGATCACGTTATCCGGTAAATCAATTATTTTATTTTGAATAGAATGGTAGAGTAGGGCAGCAAGCTCCTGGCCTGATAAATTTCCACTACTTATATCGGGTTTGGTCTCTTCGCCTATGAGAAGTGTATCGCCGGTAAAAATACAATATGGTTTAGCCGTTTCATCTTTCAATAAATAACTGGTGGATTCCAGAGTACGGCCTGGAGTATGAAGCGCCTCCATAGTTACATCGCCAATTCTAAATATTTCACCATCTTTTACCAGATGAAAATTAAATCTTGCATCTGTATGCGGTCCAAAAACTATTTGTGCACCGGTTTTTTTATTTAAGTCCAGATGACCGCTAATATAATTGGAATGAACATGTGTTTCGAAAACATATTTAATGGTGGCTTTATTTATTTTTGCCAATTTAAGGTAACTATCCGTATCCCGCATAGGATCAATAATGGCTGCCTCACCATTACTTTCAATAAAATAGGCTGCCTCATTGAGGCAGCCGGTATAAATTTGTTCAACGTGCATGTAAAAAAATTAATCGACCGTTTAAGAATAGCCTTTAAAAGGCCAGGCTTATTCGAATAAATTATCCTACAAGGTTCTTTACAAAATTATTAATATCAGCTATACGAGCTTCATTAATAGCATAAAAAATAAATTTTCCTTCGCGAACTGTAGAAACGATTTCAGCCTTTCTTAAAATTGCGAGGTGCTGAGAGGCAACTGACTGCTCCAGACGAAGTTTTACATAAAGTTCAGTTACTGTAATTCTTTTGTGGTCGAATATAGTCTTAAGAATTTGTTGTCTTAATTTGTGATTAAGAGCCCTTAATACTAAAGCTGCCTTTTTAATTCTAATATAATCACTTTCTTGTAATGGGAAGTCTGAACTTGTTTGTTGATTGGTGTGGTGAGTTGATTCTGTCATCAATTAAAGTTTTAAAAATAGATAATGGTGTTTACTTATTGTTTATTCAATGCGCAAAGATAGGTATGAGAAATTAATATACAAAATAAAAAAATATTAAAAAATGCATAAAATTTATTTATTAGTTGTTAAAATGAAATCTTTTAGGTATTCAGGTTCTGAATATGCCAGATCTGAAAATTCTTTCGATAGAAATCTTTGAAAACTTATTTTAGCCAAAGCTTCCGGTTGAATATCAATGGTTTCAAAAATATAATTTAATTTATCATTAACTAAAAGCTCCTGGAATTTTTTGCTTCCACTGCCAAAAAAATAGACATTCCCGCTTTCAGTAAATTTCTCAGAGAAGGAAGAAGTCAAAATAACTGCCTGCGGTTCCATGATTCTGATATGTTGAAAATTATACATTGCTGAGTAAACTTCCATCCTTCTGGCATCTATCATAGGGCAATAAAGACTCATTGGATCTTTAAGCTTTTGGGTGGCGGATATAGCCAGTACATCTAATGTATTCAATGTGATCAAGGGAATTTTAAGCGCATAGCAAAATCCTTTGGCAGCGGCAAGGCCTACACGAATACCCGTGTAAGATCCGGGACCATGGGTAACGGCAACGGCACACAAATGAGAAGGAGTAACGTTATTTTCCTTTAATAATTGATGAATGGCAGGATGTAAAAATTTTGCGTGTTCTTTAAATTCATGGTTTAGTTCGAGGCCTAAAACATGTTCCTCTTTAGATAAAAGAACCATTGCGGTTTCTCCGGTGGTATGAATATTTATAATATAGTTTTCATTGGTCATTGGTCAATAGTTTTCCTGAAGATGTTTCCTCCATTAGACAATAAATATTTATATAAAATACATTTGAGCATGTAAGCATTTATTTTAAGCAAATGAAATTTCACCCGCACGATTAAAGGAAGGTTTACAGCGATTATCATGCTCAGATAATGCCGACAATAAATCAAACACTTTTTCAATCCCGATTTTTCCTGCCCATTCAAAAGGTCCGAATGGATAATTGGTTCCTAATTTCATTGCCAGATCAATTTCTTCTTTGGTGCTCACATTTTCCTTTAAAGCATAAAAAGCCTCATTAATAATCATGCAGACCACACGGGCTGTAACCATTCCCGGCTCATCTTTTACCACCAATATTTCCCAGTTCAATTTTTGAAATAAGGATTTGAAAAGGTCTTTTTCTGGGACGGCAATTTCCCAGATTGTTCTCTGTAAAAATCCGGGCCAGCCATTTATGCGCGCTACATTTTTTGGAAGTTGATAATCTGATAATCTTTTTGAAACTGCATTAATAATAACCGGTTTGAATCGAAATTGATTGAAGTCAATTTGCTCATTTTCACCCTCTAATAAAAAAAATGCATCATGATTATTCAATTCCTCTGTGTTGGGTAATTCCCTGGAAAAGTGAAAATCTATTCCGGTATCGGCTGGTTTCAAGCTGATTTCTTCCTGTTGACTTTCATTTGCATTAATAAATATTCTCATGCTTTCATTTTTACAAAAATAGGTTTGTTATTTGATGGAAAGTTTTGCAACTTTATCTCTTTTCAAAATTATTAACATGAACAAACAAATTATCAATACATCTTCTGCACCCGATCCGATCGGACCATACAGCCAGGCAGTAAAAGCCGGCGGATTTCTATTTCTTAGCGGCCAGGTAGCCATCGTTCCCGGATCAGGAGAATTAAGAAATAAGGATTTAACCGAGGAGACAAACCAGGTAATGCTTAACCTGGAATCTGTACTAAAAGAAGCGGGAATGGATTTTAGCCATGTCGTTAAAACAACTATTTTCTTAAAGGATATGAGTTTCTTTGCAACGGTAAATGAAGAATATGGAAAACATTTTGAAAAAGATTTTCCTGCAAGAGAAACAGTTGCTGTAAGAGAATTGCCAAGAAATGTAAATGTAGAAATCAGCATGATTGCTTTAGAATCTAAATAAGATATCCTTGAAAAGGCAGGTAATTATAACCGCAAAAGCGCACAATTATTTAACAGACACCCTTCAGAAAAAAGGATATTCTGTATTTAATGCTGAAAAAATAAGTTATGAAGAATTAAGTGCCACCATCAGCCAGGCGGAAGGGTTAATTGTAACGACGAGGCTGCCCATTGATAAGGCTATGATAGACCGTGCTACGCATTTGAAATGGATTGGCAGATTAGGTAGCGGAATGGAACTGATCGATGTAGAATATGCCCAGTCAAAAGGGATTCTTTGCGTCAGCAGTCCGGAAGGAAACAGGAATGCAGTAGCAGAGCATGCTTTGGGACTGATCTTAAATCTTACCAATAAGATCTGTTCTTCTTATAATGAAATAAAAGAAGGGAAATGGATCAGGGAGGAGAACAGGGGAATGGAACTGGAAGGTAAAACAATAGGAATTATTGGTTACGGAAATACCGGAAGTGCTTTGACTAAATTACTTTCCTCTTTTGATGTAACTGTGCTTGCTTATGATAAGTATAAATTTGATTTTGGAAGAGGGTATATTAAAGAAGCCAATCTGGAACAAGTAGGTAGATACGCAGATGTAATTAGTATGCATGTGCCGCTCACAGAGGAAACGAAACATATGGCGGGTAAGGATTTTTTTAATTCTCTTAAGAATGCGCCTTATTTTATTTCTACCTGCCGGGGAAAAGTTACAGATACGGAAGCTTTGATAAATGCCTTAAAAACCAATAAGATTTCCGGAGCGGCACTGGATGTGCTTGAAAATGAGAAACTGGAAACCTATACGAAAGAGGAAAGAGAACGGTTGGATTGGTTGATAGCCCAACCAAATGTACTATTAACGCCACATATTGCAGGTTACAGTCATGAGGCTTTCATTAAAATGGCAAAAGTTTTACTTAAAAAATTATCGCTGGATTAACAATAAAATTTTATTATATTTGCCATTATACAACGCCTTAGTAAATATGGGGCGTTGTATTTTTTTTGGTTAAAGAACAAAAAACATTAAAATAAAAAGTAAATGAGCCAGATAAACTATGTAACGAAAGAAACATTTGAAGAGATGCAGGCAGAATTATACCACATGAAAAGTGTGTTAAGGCCTGCTGCAGCAAGAGCCATAGGAGAAGCACGTGAAAAAGGTGATCTGAGGGAGAATGCTGAATACGATGCAGCAAAAGATGACCAGGGGATGCTCGAAGCAAAAATTAAACAATTGGAAACGGTCATAGCTACCGCAAGAATTGTGGATGAAACCACTATTGACACTTCCAAAGTAACTATACTCACAAAAGTG
>JBBSSE010000039.1:0-12121 GCA_038242375.1 Chitinophagales bacterium | reverse complement strand
CATACGTCCGCTGCTGTGTTCCGGACCCTGTCCTTCATAGCCATGTGGCAACAATAAGACGATTCCATTCATTCTCCTCCATTTCTCTTCTGCACAACAAATAAACTGATCAATAATTATTTGAGCACCATTTGCAAAATCGCCAAACTGTGCTTCCCAAACAACCAGGGCATTCGGATTAGCCATAGCATAACCATATTCAAAACCAACAACTGCGTACTCACTCAGGAGAGAATTATAGATTCTCATCTTTCCCTGATTTTCAGATAACCGGCTAAGGCGATTATAAAACTCATCTGTATTTTCATCACGAATAACTGCGTGTCTGTGGCTAAATGTACCTCTGCGAATATCCTGACCACTCATGCGCACATCTTTCTGATCCTCTAAGATACTTGCATAAGCCAGTAATTCTCCTGTAGCCCAATCAAATTTTCCTTCCTTTTCAAATAAGGTAATTTTATCCTGTAAGATCTTTTTTACCTTTTTGAGCGGCGTAAAATTTTCCGGGATCGCCATGATAGATTGAAACATTTTTTCAATCCCAGGTTTTGACACGCCGGTTACAGGGGAGGAATGAAAATCATCCTGTGTTGCTTTACGAAGGCTCTGCCACCAAAGCTCGGGTTTCTGATAACTATATGGAAGTGGATTTTGCTTTATTTCATCCAATCTTTCCTGGAGATCTTCCCAAAATTTATCCTCCATTTCCTTGGCAATTTCTGAAGTTCCATCTTCCCCATCTTTTATGAGCCATTGCTTATACACTTCACGCGGATTCGGATGTTTATCTATTAAAGCATAAAGGCCGGGTTGGGTAAATTTCGGATCATCTCCTTCATTATGACCATGACGGCGATAACATACCATATCTATAAATACATCTGAATTAAATTTTTGCCGGTATCTCGTGGCTATTTCTGCTACCTTAACAACAGCTTCAGCATCATCTCCATTTACATGGAATACAGGCGCATGAACCATTGCTGCTATTGAAGTACAATAATCAGATGTTCTTGCATCATCAAAATCTGTAGTGAACCCGATTTGATTATTTATTACAAAATGAAGCGTTCCCCCGGTAGAATAACCTTTTAAGCCACTCATTTGCAATACTTCGTACACGATTCCCTGCCCTGGTAAAGAGGAATCTCCATGAATAAGTATTGGAAGAATCTTATCATAATCGCTTTCGTAAATAACATCCGCCTTACTTCTTGCAAAACCAATAACAAGAGGATCTACTGCTTCCAGATGTGATGGATTAGGCATCAATTTCAAATTGATGTGTTTTCCTTCAAATGTATCCATCTCACTACTATAGCCCATATGATATTTAACATCACCGCTTCCCATAGTGGAATCAGGCGTTGCATTTCCTTCAAATTCAGTAAATATCTGTTCGTATGTTTTTCCTAAAATATTTGCAAGTACATTTAATCTTCCTCTATGCGCCATTCCTATCACTACTTCCTGAACTTCATAATTTGCCGAGATATTTATAATAGCATCCAGTGCGGCAATGGCTCCTTCCCCTCCTTCAAGTGAAAATCTTTTTTGTCCTACGTATTTCGTATGCAAAAACTTTTCAAACATGACTCCTTCATTCAATTTCTGAATGATTCTCTTTTTTTGTTTCAAAGGAACAGATGCCTGCAAAGTTGTTTCTACTTCGTTTTTGATCCATTCTACCTTTTCACTATCATTAATATACAAAAACTGCACTCCGACAGATGTAGTATAGCATTTTTTCAGAAAGGCAATAATCTCTTTCAACGGCGCTTTTCCAAGACGCGTAAATTTTCCGGCTTCAAATACAGTTTCCAGATCAGCGTCAGCTAATCCGAAGTAAGCCAGGTCAAGATTTGCTCTTCTGTCAACCCGTTCCCGGATTGGATTTGTTTTGGAAATAAGGTGTCCTTTTTTTCTGTATGCCCTGATCAATTGGTAAACGCCAAATTCTTTTTCCAGATTAGTCACAGGTGTCACAGATACTGAGGCAACTGCTCCGTCTTGCTTCTCATTTCCATTCAGATTTGAAGCAAAATCAAATCCTTCAAAAAATTTTCTAAGATCCACATCAACGCTTTCCGGATCTTTTTTAAAATCAGCGTATAAATTTTCTATATAGGCAGGATGCGAGGAGGTAATAAAAGAAAAATCTTTCATAATTTCAGGTGAATTTTACCGGCCATCCCGGCAGATTACTTCCGGGAAGCAGGAGTATATTTTATAATCAGTTTAGGAACAGTTTAATGCAAATATCGTGTCTTTTATCAAGTTATTTGAACAGAAAACCCAATAACGCACAATTTACTACGGAATAACGATTGAACCAATTCATTTATTTGACTTTATGAATAATTTGTAACAATTGTTTTAGATAAATTTCGATGCCCGCATAGCACATATATATCTGTTGGTCCGCCATTTTCTTTCAAAGAGTTTTACTTAAAAAAGCACTAATAACCCGATTCGCAGGAAATAAATCCCTAAAAACATTAGAAAACAATCTAAAGAAATGTATAACTTTGCCCGCAAAATAAAACGAACAAGCTAATAATCAACTACTTGTACCTAACTTTATTATTCAAAAACGGAAGTAATAACCAGTTTCAAAATTAATATAAAAAGGTATCATTTTTTTAAAAGTTTAATGCTATCTTTGCAGCCCAAAAAATTTATTTAATGGCAAATCACTCAGCAACTAAGAAAAGTGTACGTAAAACTACAAAGAGAAACGAACGTAACCGCTACCAGGGTAAGACTTCCCGTAATGCAATACGTGTGTTCAAATTAATTGATAATAAGGCAGACGCAACAGAAAAGATGCCTGACATTGCCTCTAGAATAGATAAAATGGCTAAGCGCGGTCTTATTCATAAAAACAAAGCGGCTAATTTAAAAAGAAAATTAACCAAGGGGATTCAAACTCTTGCAAAATAAATAATTAAGATTTTAAATAAATTCTCCCCGTCAATGTAAATATTGACGGGTTTTTTAGTTTAGGCTATTATGTTATAATTAAATTGCTGTATCCATTTTTCGGAAGTAGATTCAAAATTTTTTTTCTTCTCGGCTACAATTGAATACTCAAAGGAAAATCTCCAGGCAATCCTGATAAAAACCATTTCCACCTGATTTTCAGCCACCGGGAAAAAACATTCTGTAAAAAAAGACTTTATACCTACCTTGAATCAAAGGCTTTCATACAAGTTATTTTGAAAGCAGTTTTACAATAAGCAAACAACCCATAATGTATACGCGAACCGGAAACTATATCCAAGATTAAAAATGTTTACATTCACTAAGAAAAAATTTTATCCAAGTTTATTTATGTATTTATTAAGCAAAATAATCGGTTTTCTATTTTTTATTATAATTACACTTAACAATATGGCTTCCGCACAACAAACCATTTTTGAAAAAACGGAGGGCAGGGAAACTGCCACTTATTTTGAAGTAATAGACTTCTATACCAACCTGGCTAAAAAATCTGATCTCATAAAAATGGAGGTCAAAGGCCAAACCGACGCGGGTTATCCACTTCATCTTATATTAATAAGCAGTGATAAAACCTTTGATCCTGTAAAATGGCACAAACAAAACAAGGTTGTTTTTTTAATTAATAATGGCATACATCCCGGAGAGCCTGACGGTATAGATGCCAGCATGATGCTGGTGCGGGATATCGTCAATAAAAAAGTAGTGCTTCCGGAAAATGTTGCAATAGCCGTCATACCTGTTTATAATATCGGAGGCGCATTAAACCGTTCCGGTTATAGTCGTGTAAACCAGGAAGGACCGCTTGAATATGGTTTTAGAGGAAATGCTCAAAACCGGGACCTTAACCGGGATTTCACTAAAAACGATACGAAAAATGCGCGTTCGTTTGCCGAAATATTTCATTACCTGAATCCGGATGTGCTCGTGGATACACATGTAAGTGATGGCGCAGATTATCAATTCACCATGACATTGATCACCACACAATATAATAAGCAAGGTCCTCTTTTGGGAGATTGGGTGAAAAGCACTTTTGAGCCTGCTTTATTTGAAGGAATGAAAAACAAGAAGCATGAAATGGTTCCATATGTAAATGTAGATGGCACGGATCCTTCAGTAGGATTTCCCCAATTTAACGATGCACCAAGATATTCATCCGGGTATGCTGCCCTATTTAATACCATAAGCTTTATGCCTGAAACACATATGCTCAAACCATACAAAGGCAGAACCTTATCCACTTACGCTCTTTTAAAAACTTTTATAGAAACGAACTCCCGGTTTGCTAAAGAGATTAAAGAGGTTCGAAAAAAAGCAATTAAAAATACAATTCAGCAAAAAGATTTTCCGCTGAGTTGGAAGTCAGATCCCAGACAATTTACCGAAATCACTTTTAAAGGATATGAACCAGGAAGTAAAATAAGTAAGGTAAGCGGCCTTCCAATATTATTTTACGACCATAGTAAACCTTTTACTAAAAAAGTGAAGTTTTACGATGTGTATAGCGGACAAAATATTGTGTCCAAACCAAAAGCATATATTATCCCCCAGGGTTGGTGGAAAGTCATTGATATTCTGGCTCTGAATGGAGTAAAAATGAAGAGGCTGGAAAAAGATTCCATCATTGAAGTAAACGCTTTCCGCATAGAAAATTTAAAAGCGATGACAAATGCATACGAGGGACACCATAAAAACACCAAAGTAGATGGCGCGTGGAAAAAGGAGAAAGTGCCGTTTTTAAAAGGTGATTATGTGATTTATCTGAACCAGGAAGCAAACAGGTATTTAGTAGAAATGCTTGAACCTATGGGTGATGACAGCTTTTTATCATGGAACTTTTTCGATGGGGTAATGCAGGCAAAAGAATATTACAGCGATTACCGCTGGAACCCTGTAGCTGAAAAATTTCTGGAAGATAATCCTGGTTTAAGAGAAGAATTGGAAAAGAAGAAGAAATCAGATAGCACGTTTGCAAATAATACCTCAGCCCAATTGGATTTCGTTTTTAAAAATTCGCCCTGGTACGAACCGACACATAAACGCTACCCGGTATTCAGGTTGGAAAAATAGTTTATAGTTTGGAGTTTATAGTTTGGGATTCAAGTTCAAAGTTCGGAGTTTGGAGTTTATAGTTTGGAGTTTAAGTTCGGGGTTCTTTGTTAGAAGTTGGTATTTGGGAAGTTTTCTCTTGACCTAATACCTAAAACCTAATACCTGATACCTAACACCTAATACCTATCTCCAAATCTTTTCTTTTTTAAGAAAAGAAAATACCTTAATTTCGCAGCCCTTAATAATATTTTAATCACCGGTTGCTGTAAAAGGCAATCAAAAACAATGTAAATGCAAAATTACGAATTGATGGTGATTTTTACCCCCGTACTTTCTGAGGAAGAATACAAAACTGCTCAGAAAAAATTCTCAACCTTAGTTACTGACAATGGTGGAGAAATCGTGCACGAAAATGCCTGGGGCCTAAAATCACTGGCGTACCAAATCCAGAAAAAAACCACTGGTTTATACTGGGTTTTGGAATACACGGCGCCAACCGACTTCAATGAAAAGCTGAAGGTTCAGCTTAATCGTGACGAATCAGTTATCCGTCACATGTACACTGCACTCGACAAATACGCCGTTGAGTACAATGCCAAAAAGAGAAGAGGCGTACCTAATCAAAATGAAAAAGCGGAGGTATAATCATGGCAAAAGCAAATGAAATTAAATATCTAACAGCTATAAAAGCTGAAAAACGGCCAAAGAAATATTGCCGCTTTAAGAAAATGGGTATCAAGTATATTGATTACAAAGATGCTGATTTCCTTAAAAAATTCCTGAACGAACAAGGTAAATTATTGCCCCGTCGTATTACCGGTAACTCTCTGAAGTACCAGCGTAAAGTGAGCGAAGCAGTAAAGAAAGCCAGACAAATGGCTATTCTTCCTTACGTTACCGATCTATTAAAATAAACTTTTCACCACCCTAATCCTACATAAAGGAGGAGAAAGACCAGCCAACCGGCGGTTTGGGTAAAAATGCAAAAAAATGCAGGTAATATTAATACAAGATGTAAACAATTTGGGCGGTGTCCATGAATTGGTTACAGTAAAGGATGGTTACGGCCGTAATTATTTAATTCCTCATAAACTTGCTATTGAAGCAAATTCATCTAATTTAAAACAATTGGAAGAACGCAGGAAGCAGATAACTAAGAGGGAAGAAAAATTATTAGCTGAAATAAACAGTGTAATAGCTGTACTAACTGATGGTACTTTAAAAATTGGTGCCAAAACAGGAACCAGTGGTAAGATCTTTGGTAGTGTTACTTCTGTTCAGATAGCACGCGCTATCCGTGAGCAAAAAGGATACGAGATCGATCGCCGTAAAATTTCTATCATTGACGAAGTAAAAGAATTAGGTACTTATAAAGCCAAAATTGATTTCGGAAAAGGACATGAAACCGAGGTTGATTTTGAAGTAATCGCTGAATAATCTCTTTTTTATGATATTTTTAAACCCCTGCAAATTCGCAGGGGTTTTTTTTGTGTATTCATTACCAACACATTACAGTCAATAATATACTTTAAAGAAAAAAATAAAAAATAATTCTTTTATAAAAAGATGTAATTTGAAAGAAAAGGTTACCTTTATTAATTATTAATGGGTTTAGTCTGTTTTTCTTTTGGCTGATGGTTCACTTTTCAACGGGTTTCTTCAGTTCATTGTAACTACTAATTCTATTAATGTTACAATTTTTTATTAAACAAAAAGTTTTACAATGAACATTTACGTAGGCAATCTTAGTTGGTCAATGACAGATGAAGATTTAAACACTCTATTCAGTGAGTACGGCACTGTAACAAGCGCGAAAATTCTTAAAGAAAAAAACACCGGTCGTAGTAAAGGATTCGGTTTCGTAGAAATGGAAGATGATGAAGCAGCGAAAACTGCTATCGCTACATTGAACGAAAGTGAAATTCAAGGTCGTAAATTAATCGTCAACGAATCTCAACCTCGCCCTGAAGGTGGTGGTTATAAGAAGAGCGGTGGCGGTGGATACGGCGGCGGCGGCGGCGGAAGAAGCGGCGGCGGCGGTGGATACGGCGGCGGCGGTGGTGGAAGAAGCGGCGGCGGTGGTGGATACGGCGGCGGCGGCGGCGGAAGAAGCGGTGGCGGTGGTGGATACGGCGGCGGCAGAAGCAGCGGCGGTGGATACAACAAAGATTATTAATATTTCTTTATACCGAATTTAAAAAATCCTCCTTATTTAATTATAAGGAGGATTTTTTTTATTTTAGATTTGGGATTTTAGATTTTAGATTTTAGATTTCTCTAAACTATAATCATCAATCGTAAATCATCAATCGTAAATCATCAATCGTCAATCGTAAATCGTAAATCGTCAATCGTAAATCTTAAATCGTAATAGATATGCAGGAACTAATAAAAAAGCGAACCAAAAATATAGGCCTGGAAATTATTAAGTTAAAAGACGAATTACCAAAAAAACCTTCTGCATGGGCAATATCCAACCAAATCATTCGAAGTTCTACGTCAATAGGTGCAAATTACAGAGCTGCATGCAGGGCTAAATCGACTGCTGATTTCATTAATAAATTAAAAATTGTAGAAGAAGAGACCGATGAGACGCATTATTGGTTAGAGATACTTGAAGAAAGTTTCATGGTTTCCACTACAAGGATTCAAGCGCTAAAAATAGAGGTAAATGAAATTTTATCAATCACAGTAGCATCAATCAAAACATTGAAGGCAAAACAAAAGTGAGTCCCGATTTTAGATTTGGGATATTAGATTTTAGATTTTGGGTTACGCCACGTAGAATTCTTCAACCTTTATTATTAATCTTAAATCTCAAATCATCCATTAACGATTGACGATCGTAATTCCCAAATCGTCAATCGTAAATCACCAATCCCAAATTCCTACTTATCAAACTTCGGATTCACAAATTCCCATTCCTTCAAATGAGAATTCTGATGTTCCTTCTTTACAATGCCATCAAATTTTTTGATTAATTCAGGATGATCTTTTGCCAGATCAGTCGTTTCTCCTTCATCGTCTTTTAAATTGTATATCTGCCAGGGAGCTTTCGGATTCTTTTTTAAATTTACCCGTATCCCTTTCCAGTCACCCATTCGGATAGCTACAGAACCACCGGTTTCTCCAAATTCAAAATACAGGTATTCATGCTTTTTCTGCTCTGCAGGTTTTCCCAAAAGAGTTGGTAAAAAAGAAATACCATCGGTATTTTTTAAAGACTGATGCGTCAGTTGGGCTAAAGTGGCCATCAGGTCATATTGCGCAGAAATCAAATCGCTTGTAGTTCCTGCTTTAATTTTTCCCGGCCAGCGTGCAATTAATGGTTCCCGGATACCTCCTTCATACAAATCTCTTTTTTGTCCACGAAAAGGAGCGTTTAGGTGAAAGGTATCTTTCGGAATACCACCATCCCAGGCTCCGCCATTGTCACTGGAAAACATGATAATTGTATTGTCATCGAGCCCCAATTCCTTAATCTTTTTCATGATCATGCCCACCTGGTCATCCAAATAGGTAACCATAGCTGCATGCGTTGATAGAGGATATTTCGTAGAGGCATAACCGGCATTTCCATAATAATAGGATTCATCAAAAGCCCCTATATATTTTTTTACATATTCATCCGGCGCCTGAAGGGAAACATGTGGCAATGGCGAAGGGAAATATAAAAAGAAAGGTTTGTTTTTATTTTTATCCAGGAAGGCTAATGCTTTCTCCATCATTTTTTGAGGTGCATATACGTTTCCTTTGAAGTAATCAAAATCTTTATCGGTAGCTGTTTTGGGATTTAAGGGTTTATGAACCGTAATTACAGGATTATCCAAACTATCCCATTTACCATTTTCCCAAAGATGCGTAGGATAATAATTATGCGCCTGCTTTTGATCCAGGATTCCATAGAAGTAATCAAATCCCTGTTTATTGGGATCTCCGGTATTACCAACCATTCCCAGTCCCCATTTACCAATAGCTCCGGTGACATATCCTGCATTCTGCAACATTTCCGGAAGGGTGAATACTCCTTCTGGTAAGGGCATCTGACCTGCTTCAAGACTATCAGCAAAGCCGCCCAATTCATAATTCCCGCGAATGTAGGCATGACCGGCATGCTTTCCTGTCATTAACATTCCACGAGCAGGAGCGCAAACCGGAGCACTTGCATAATGATTCGTAAAACGCATTCCTTCCCTGGCCATCTGATCAAGATGGGGCGTTTTTATTTTTGATTGTCCGTAACTGCCAAGTTCGCCCACACCCAAATCATCCGCATAGATATAAATAATATTCGGCAATTTTTTGGGAGTAGTGTTGCTTTTCTTTTGCGCTTGCACATTACCAAAACCTGCTATTACAAGGATAAATAAGAAATGTTTGAATTTTATTTTCAAATTGAATGTTTTTTGCGCCTTTTAAAATGAATAAATAATCTATATACCAGGTTAAGGAATAGGTGTTTCGAAGATCTTTTTCGCATCAGTATCTTCGTAAGAATCAATTAATTCCATTAACTGTTTTTTTAATGTAGCTGTAATCTTTGCGTATTTCTTTTGTCCATAAAGATTATGCATTTCATGGGTATCTGTTTTCAGATCATATAATTCCCAGCTATACACCTTGTCGTAAAAACGAATTAATTTATATCTGCTGGTACGTATTCCAAAATGTGGAGAAACATTGTGTTCTCCCTTTTCATAGTAATGATAATACATAGCATCGCGCTTGAATTCCTTTTTGAACACAGGCAAAATAGACTTCCCCTGCATATCTGCAGGAATTGCTACCCCTGCCGCATCCAATACGGTTGGTCCCAGATCCAGATTCATTACAAAATCATTATAGACAGTTCCCGGCTTTATTACTCCCGGGAAACGCATAATCATCGGAGTTCTAAAGGATTCCTCATACATAAAACGCTTGTCGAACCAGCCATGCTCTCCCATATAAAAGCCCTGATCGCTTAGATAGATCACGAGAGTATTATTTGCAAGATTATTTTTATCCAAATAATCCAGTGTACGCCCAATATTACGATCGAGGCTACGGGCGGTAGCCAGGTAGTCCTTCATGTATCTTTGGTACTTCCATTCTGTAAGGGCATTTCCGGATAGATTTTTGGAAAAAAAATCCTTACGGATAGGACCATAATAAGCATCGAATTTTTCCCTTTGATCCGGAGTCATTCTTTTTACAGAACCCTCTTTATCTTCCGCTTCCTTTGTTTTCCACATTTTCAAATCATAACCCATAATCATCGTTTTGGAAATTGTCATATCCTGTATTTCGGCTGCCTTTCTTCCTTTGTAATCATCATAAAAATTTGCAGGTAACGGAAATGTCCTGTCATCAAATTCACCCATATCCTGAAAATCGGGTATCCATACCCGGTGGGTATTTTTATGGCCTATCACCAGGCAGAAAGGTTTTGACGAATCTCTTTCATCCAACCACTTTTCAGCATCATCTTCAATGACATTGGTTACGTAGCCATTTTTTATATGGGTACCTTCCTTTTCGGTAATAAATGCACTATTAAAATACTCTCCCTGCCCCTTAAGAATATTGTAATAACTAAATCCTTCGGGTGTACTTTCTAAATGCCATTTACCAATCCAGGCAGTATTGTATCCGTTTTTGGTTAACTGCTTTATAAAACTATCCTGGCTGCCGTCGAACCTGGAATTCTCATTATCTTTAAACCCATTCTTATGGCTGTATTTCCCCGTAAGAATTACTGCGCGGCTGGGCCCGCAAATACTATTCGTTACATACGCTTTATCAAAACGCGCCCCTTCTTTAGCAATCCTGTCGATATTGGGCGTTTGCATAAACTTACTCCCATAAGCACTAATGGTCTGATATGCATGGTCATCAGAAACAATGATGACAATATTGGGCTTCTTTTGCGCAAAAACGATCATAGATGCAAACACGAAACAAACTGTAAAGATTTTTTTCATTGATTTTGTTTTATTGTATTCCCTGCCAAATGACAAGAGTTTATTATTTAAATTTTACCGGCATCTTTTACACAACGAAAACCCGTATGCTCCAAACCAGTATCCGGACTGCTTTTCATTCTACGTGCTACCCGGTAGCCACTGCAATAACTATCATTACACAAAAAACTTCCGCCACGTAAACTTCTTTTCGGTGTGTATGGGTCCATTGGATCAAAACTTTTTTGAGGGCCTTGCGGATTTTCACTTACCCCACTTCCAAGGCTCTTGTAATAATCTGCATCATACCAATCGTTGCACCATTCCCACACATTGCCTGCCATATCATATAATCCATACGGATTTGCGGCAAAGCTTTTCACAGGTGCCAATCCTGTAAAGCCATCTTTATTTGTATTCAGATAAGGAAACTTTCCTTCCCAGCTATTTGCTTTAGCCTTGCCGGCATTAATATGCTCATTTCCCCAGGGATAAATATTATTTTTCAGACCACCCCGGGCTGCGAACTCCCATTCTGCTTCTGTGGGTAAACGCTTGCCTGCCCATTTGCAATAAGCAAGTGCATCGAAATAACTTACATGTACTACTGGATAATTCTCCTTTCCTTCAAGATTACTTTGCGGACCATGTGGATGATTCCAATTGGCACCCGGCAACCAACTCCACCACTGCCCATAATCATTCAAATTCACCGGTCCGGTTGTTTGTTTAAAAACAAGCGAAGCTGCTACCAACATTTCATTATCTGGTTTGGGTGTTCCCGGCGGAAGCGTTTTCTTTAACTCCTCCCAATCCGGCTTCTGTTCAGCAGTTGTGACATACCCTGTTGCATCTACAAACTTTTTATATTGAGCATTGGTAACTGCTGTGGCATCCATGTAAAAGGAATGAACTTTCACGGCATGCTTTGGATATTCATCTTCGTCTGCCTGGGTGTTATCTCCACCCATTTCAAAAACACCTCCTTGTATGAGGATCATGCCTTCTGTGGCCATATCACTTACCGGGATAGAATCCTGGTTACCTGCATTTGAAAACCGCGTAGGAACTTTCATGCAGGAAATCTGCGAATCAATACCTGATTGCGCCATTTTTGTATT
>JBBSSE010000038.1:0-12173 GCA_038242375.1 Chitinophagales bacterium | reverse complement strand
GAGTTGCAAAAATAATTATGCTCTTCAAGCCATTCAATGAATACGTTTTCCAGGCCGTTCAAATGAGCCAGTTCCAAAACAACCGATTCCAGCTTTTTACCGTTTTCAGGAATTAATTCTGTAGGTACAATCACAAAGCCCATGTCTTTTGCGCCATTAAAAGCCCGGAAGCGCTCATATAAAAAAGACAATAATTTACCCGGAAATGAAACCGGAGGATGACGGCGAATATCCTCTTTTATCAATTGAATGCCCATTTCCGTTGTATTTGAAATAATGATTTTAATTTCCGGATTGTGTGCACTTTCAAGGATTTGTTCCCAATCATTTTGCGCAGTTAAAACCCGGCTAATGGAAGAAGAAACAATATCCATTTCAATCTTTTCACCATTGACTATTCCCCGCTCACAAATGGTATATAATCCATCTTGCTTTTCAAATTCAGAAGAATCACCTTTTGACGTAGATTTCACTACCACAATCCGGCCATTAAAGATTCCCTGGCGATTTGCCTTGTCAATAAAATAATCAGGAAGTCCGCGTAATAGCATTCCTGTTCCAAATTGAAGCACCTTTTCCGGTAACTCGAAGATGTCTTCATCCGGCACAATAATATGGCCGGTTGGAATATTTTTTAATGTATAGAGGGATAATTTCATTGGTAAAAGTTTTTCTTCTCTTTGAAAACCCGTATTAGTTTCATATTAATAAGTTGAATTTTTATTCAGGCGCAGTATTATTCTTTTCTGCACAGAAAGAAGAAGAAAGCCGTTTTTCTTACCGCACCGGTATATTGATTATTTCAAATCACTGATTGCGCATGCATCCATATCGCCGTAATCCAGGTTTTCCCCAGCCATTCCCCAGATAAATGTGTAATTGGAAGTTCCTGCACCTGCATGGATTGACCATGGCGGAGATATCACCGCCTGATCATTTTGCATCCAGATATGCCGGGACTCCTGTGGCTCACCCATAAAATGAGAAACAGATTGTCCTTCCGGAACTTCAAAATAAAAGTAGACTTCCATCCTGCGGTCATGCGTATGTGCAGGCATGGTATTCCATACACTTCCGGGCTTTAATTCCGTCATGCCCATTTGAAGCTGACAGGTTTCTACGACAGACGACACTAAAAGTTTATTGATGGTACGGTGATTGGAATTTTCCAACGAGCCCAAGGTCACTATTTCAGCATCCGCTTTCGTTACTTTTTTTGTTGGATATTTATGATGTGCAGGCGCGGAGTTGATATAAAACTTCGCCGGATTCGCCGCATCAACGGAACTAAAATGTACATTTTCAGTTCCACGCCCGATATATAATGCCTCTTTAAAATCAAGTTCAAAACTTTCTCCCCCGGCCTCAATCTTTCCTTTTCCTCCAACGTTGATTATTCCCATCTCCCTACGCTCAAGAAAATACTTAGCTTTCAAATTATCAGGATTTGACAGTTCAATTTTTTCTGAACCAGGCATTGCGCCGCCTGCTATGTAGCGATCAAAATGACTCAATGTCAGATGCAGTTTTCCTGGTTCAAAGACCGTTTCAATTAAGAATTTTTGACGTAATGTTTGCGTGTCCATATGTTTCACTTCGTCCGGACTTACTGCATATCTGCTTTCCAATTGATCTTTCATCTGTTATTTTTTTTATTTTAATTAATATTTGTTTTAAAATGAAGTATCTAGTCTAAATACCAATCCTTGTATCTCTTTAATGCTTCCAGAAAATAGTAATCCGCATAAATAAGCGGCACATCTATTTCAGAGTTTAAAACGAGGGCACCTGTGCTATGCCTCAATAAAAATCCCCCGTTCTGCCCTGCCTCCGCCCTGTAGTTTTCAGAGGATAGGGATCGAAGCATTTTTTCAGCATCTGCTATATACCTTTCTTTTTCTTTACCATTAGTGTACTGCGCCAGTTCAAGCAATGCCGATGCTGTGATAGCCGCTGCTGACGCGTCTTTTACAGCAAAGGGTAACTGTGGAGCGTCAAAATCCCAAAATGGAACTTTATCTTCCGGTAAATTCGGATGATTTAAAATAAATTTTGCGATGTTCCTGCTGAAGTCAAGGTATTTTTTGTCTTTTGTAAAACGATACATCATTGTGTATCCATACAGACCCCAGGCCTGACCTCTTGACCAGGCAGAACAATCCGCAGCGCCCTGCCAGGTTGCTTTGCGAATAACATCACCAGTTTCCAAATCATAATCCACTACGTGCCATGAACTGTAGTCAGGACGGAAATGGTTCTTCATTGTCGTATTCGAATGGATAACGGATATTTCTTTAAATTTTTTATCTCCTCCCTGATCTGTGACCCAGTTCATCATTTCAAGATTCATCATGTTATCAATAATAACAGGACATCTAAAGTATTTATTTGAATTCCAGCTTTGAATTGCTTTAATAGAAGGTTTGTAACGGGTTGTAAGTGATTGAGCAGCGTTAAATATAGCCGCTTTATATTCTTCTTTTTTTGTAAGGCGGTAAGCATTCCCAAAACTGCAATACATCATAAATCCAAGATCATGATTACCGGTATAATACTGGTTCGGTTTGATCACTTCCAGGGATCTTTCAGCCTCTTTTTTGATGGCATTATTTCCCGTTTGCTCATATATATACCAAAGTGTTCCGGGGTAAAATCCGGAACACCACCATTGAATTTCATGGGAAATCAATTTCTTCTCTTTTTCATTGTATGACTGGGGCATTCTCCCTTCAGGAACCAACGTCATCATATAACGGTACTGTGTATCCGCCAGAATAAAATTCTCTTTGATCAAACTGCTCATAGATGCTTTATCAGACTGTGATTGAGCATTGGAGAAATGAACCAAAAAGATCAAACACACGATAAGATAGAATTTGTTCATCATCCTGATATTTTTTGAGTTTTATTTATTTTTATTATTTCGATAAAATTTAAAACCGGGTATGTCGAATTTATCTTCCCATCCAGCCACCATCCACGGTAAGAATCTCGCCATGAACATAATCTGATGCAGCGGAACTCAGGAAAATCGCAGGACCTTTAAAATCTTCAGGCTGGCCCCATCTTCCGGCAGGAATTCTTTCAAGAATTGATTTATTTCTCTGCTCATCACCCCGTAATGCTTCTGTATTTTTAGTAGCTATATAGCCGGGAGCAATTCCATTCACATTGACACCTTTGGAAGCCCACTCATTAGCAAGCGCTTTTACCAGGCCGGCGACAGCACTCTTACTGGCAGTATATCCCGGAACATTAATACCTCCCTGGAAGGAAAGTAGTGAACAGGTAAAAATTATTTTTCCACTTTTTCTTTCCAACATCTTTTTACCAAATTCACGGGCAAGAATAAAGGAAGCATTTAGATTAATAGATAAGACCTGATCCCAGTCTTCATCAGTATGTATTGCAGCGGGATTCCGTAAAATGATGCCGGCATTATTGATCAGAATATCAATGACAGAATGTGCTTCATTTATTTCCTTAATTGACTTATACAAAGCTTCCCTGTTACCCAAATCAATCGCATAGGGTGTGAATTGTTTCCCTGCGTTTTTTACAGCGATTTCCGCATCACTTCCCTGGCGAAGAGTTCCGGACACTCCAATGATATCCGCTCCTGCTTCTGCAAGCGCAATCGCCATGGATTCACCGATACCACGAGAACAACCTGTTACCAACGCTGTTTTCCCTGAAAGATCAAATAGTTCATTTATTTGCATCATGTTTTTGAGTTATTTTATAAGAACTTCAACTACAAGTTTACCGATAAACTTCTGGTAATTGAGGAAAATGCATAACTATTTCTACGCAATCGTTCCCGATACCGTTTGCGCATTTGGAGGACAGAAAAATAAGTGCACAATCAGACCCTGCACCGCCTTTTTTCTTTAAATTAAATTTTATAAAAAAAAAGGTATTCTGTGATTTTACGGTGATGCATACAGTTGGCCATTTTACTCCAGGACAATCAGGATAACATGCATCTCCATAGGACTCTTTCATCCCTGGCATAGATCATATTCCAGGCGACCTCCTATTTAGGTAAATACAAAATAATAAAACAAAAAAGCCCACCATCTTTTACCTATATTGAGGGTGAAAAGATGACGGGCAGAAAAATTATTTTCAAACTATTTAAATACCGAAAATACTGGTAATTAATGTAGCTGAAATCGGGTAGCTGATTTAAAAATTTGGTTTGTCTACATCCCACCATACCCTGGTACCACCATTATCCGGTCCATTTAATAGCTGCAATCCTTTTTGAACTTCTAACAGATTTGTACCATTATATTCCGCAGCCGGGTAGGCTAACCTGCGTACCTGTATATCTGTGCTAATTGTTCCATTACTGTTATTTGTTACAACAGGAAACAACTTAGGATACCCCGTGCGCCTAAATTCTGTCCAGGCTTCCTGGCCTTCCGGAAACATTGCGATCCACTTCTGGGTAATAATACGTTCGAGATTTACTTCATTGGAAGAAGCCGGATTCCATTTAATTGTAATTGAAGATACAGCAGCTGTATTATCAGCCGGATTTTTAGGGTTTGCATAATTCGCAGGTTTACTGGTGGCATCCGAGATATAGGAAGCGGATGAAACACCCCATTGTGTGAAGGAAGTATTTATTCCTTTTTCATAATTTGTTTGCGCATCACCTGAATTAGCCCAACCTCTTAATGCAGCTTCCGCCTTTAAAAACCAAATTTCCGCAGCAGTCATCATAATCATTGGGGCAGTTGCTATAAACGAGGTGGTGGTATTTAAAGCAGAAAAGCCGTTATATCCTGGTTTGGCCGGTAATGTGCTGCCAATGCGTATTCCAACATATTGACCTCCGAGAGCCGGATCTGTTGCAGGCGAAAAATATTTAGGAAGACGAGGATCATTATAACCGACTAAAATTGATTGTGAAGAAGCACCCATACGAATATCATTGTAGTTAACCGATATGCCATAAAGCGGATTTTGGTAGCTTCCTATACCGGAAATCTGTGCAAGATCCGATGACATAGAAAGTAATCCTGCCGGGTCAGCGAGTGCTTTTTCACCCTGTAATTTTGCTGTTGCCGGATCTGCTTTTACAATATGCATGGCAAGCCTTAGTCTCAGTGAATTAGCGAGTTTGATCCATTGGGTATAATTACCTGCATAGATCAAATCAAATTTTTGAAAAGGTTTCTTACCGGGGTTTGCAATTCCATATGCCTTTAAATTTGATACAGCCGTATCTAACTCGGCAAAAAATTGATTGTAAACTGATTTTTGATCATCATAAGGAGAGCTGACTACGGTTTTACCTACCTGGCTATAAGGAATTGGGCCATATATATCTGTTACCCGGTGCATATCTTCAACTTTCAATATAAGTGCTATGGCCCAAAAATCGGGCTGTGATGTCTTAAGATCTAGTTTAGATAAATTGTTAATTCCTCCCATAACAGTCCCATATGCATAGTTAAAAATATTTGTGTTCCACCGATCAGTAAAAAAGTAATTTAAGTTATTTACATCCGGGTTAAAAGGATTGTTAGACATCAAATAACCAGAATAGCAATCCGCATTCAAATTTTGAGCTACCTGGTATGGTGCTCTGCTAACACCGTTTGTAAACAGTATTCCAGCCTGGATATTTGGGAAAAATGCGCCAATATTACCATCCGGGATAAGGTCAGCTCCGGTAATTCCGTTAGGGTTTGTATTATAAGATTCAAATTTTTTTGTGCACCCAAAAAATAGTGTCATCATGATAAAGAGCATACAACTCATAAATAACGATTGTAGTACGCGCTTTGATAATTTATTATAGTAATTCATTTTGTTTAGATTTAATATTTTAAAAAGCCAGGTTTAAGCTCAAACCATAATTTCGAATTGCAGGCTGGTTGAAATTTTCCAGGCCGGATAAACCATTTCCGGATGATATGGTTTGCATGGGATCAGATGGTGCCTTTTTATAGAAATATAAAAGGTTTCTTCCTGTTACGGCGAGATTAATACTTTTTGCAAAGCTATTTTTGATCGCAAAATTATAACCAAATGACGCTTCACCGAGACGTACCACTGTAGCGCTGTAAATATACTCGCCCACTGTTTGGCTTGCGACTGAATACCACTTTTGCGGATCGATGGTCGTAACCGGATTTCCGGAAGGATCTACTCCATTTATTTTAACACCACCTGCATCACGGGCTTCCCCACTAACTTTAGAAACACCGTATTTATCCAGGTTGGCTTGGGTCAAAGAATAGATCTGCCCACCAAACCGGCCATTTACTAAAATATTCAAAGAGAAGTTTTTATACTTAAAACGATTACTCCAACCAGCCTGAAACTTAGGATTTGGATTACCAAGATTATAAAATTGGCCATATTTTGAAGAGGCTGCCAGGGATGGCAAACCACTTGTGCCAATAATAACCCGTCCCTGTTCATCAGTCGCTAATTTATATCCATAAATATCGCCAAACGAACCGCCCTTTGTAATTGCAGATTCGTAGTTCTGAACAGGGCCCGTTAACAAAAACTGGTCGATATTATCTTTTGAATCAACATCAATAATAATATTTTTATTATTTGAATAATTAAATGATGTGTTCCATCCAAAAGTTTTATCTTTTATTACATCATAACCCAACATTATTTCTAATCCTGAATTTTGGATATTTCCGGCATTAATATATCCAATTGTATACCCTGTTGTAGCTGGAGGTACAATTTTAAAAAACTGGTTGATTGTATTCGTCTTATAATAGGTCAAATTAAACGTTAATCTATTATTCAAAAATCCCCAGTCTGTACCAAATTCATACGAATTTGTCTTTTCTGGTTTTAATACAGGAAGTGGCGCAACCCCATTATTTATCACAGAACCGCCGGGTCCCAGTTGATTGAGCGGATTGGTCGCGTATGTACCGACCGTATTTCCGACTTGAGCATAAGATGCTCTTAGTTTTGCGTAATTAATAACCTCCGGTAATTTCGCCGCCTCACTTAAAAGAAACGAAAGACCTACTGCCGGATAAAAATAAGAACCATTTGGTGTAAAAGCAAGGTTGGATGACCAATCGTTCCGTCCGCTAAGGGTTAGAAATAAATAGTCTTTAAAGGAAATATCCCCGCTTGCAAAAATGGATTGAATTTGATTGCGGGCTGCCGGAATAGTAGATGCATTACTTCCCAGGGCAGGATAAGCAGAAGCCCCTGCAGGAATAGACCCTGAATTTTGTAAAGCCACGTTCTGCATAATAAATACATTGGGAATAAATAACCCAAGGCCTGCGCCAAAAATATACCCTTCTGTCTTTTGGTCTTTTAAACTTCCACCAACAATTGCGTTAATTTTAAAATCAGATTTTGCAGGTATTTTAAAGATGGCTAAAACATCACTGTAAATTTGCTGACTTGTTTGATTATTCGCTACAAGCTGACCATTTTTTGAGTTTATTAAACTAAGGCTGGTTCCGGCATAGGAATGCTGTTCATAATTATCCGTACTTCTATCCACATTTCCTCTTGCCTGGATGGACATCCAATTATTTACATCATATTTTGCCGAAAAACTCAAAATTATTCTGTCACGGGATGAAAAATTTGGATCCCGATTTACTACCCACCAGGGATTTTGCTGAATCGCCTCACTAAATGGCCAGTTTTGGGTCATTAACCCTCCTCTGTTTACGTCCGGAATCTCAAAATTAGTTTTGTATGGACTAATGTCAAGCCCTCTTGGAAAGAGATATAAACCAGGTAGTGGATTATAACTTGTAATGGTAATAGGTGTATTGTCAATTTTCTGATGGATATAATTGGCACTTCCATCAAGTGTTAATTTGTTATTGAAAAGTTTGGATGTTTCACGCAAATAAAAATTATTCCGTGCTAATTTATTAGTAGACTGGATTCCTGTTGCGGTGGTATTCGCATAAGAAAAATAGGTTTGAGCCGCTTCAGAACCCGAAGAGATAGATAACGAGTTTGTATATTCCTGACCTGTCTTGAAAAAAGATTTCACATTGTCTGAGCCACCACTAATCTTAGGTCCCCAACTTTGTGTAGCTCCTGCGATGGTTTGTCCGTATTCATTCTGAAATTCGGGTAAATATGCCGCCTGACTTAAAGAAGCCGAAGAAGAAAAGTTAATCAGTGTTTTACCGGCCTTTCCTTTTTTAGTTGTAATTAAAATAACACCATTGGCCGCCTGGCTTCCATATAATGCGCTTGCAGACGCCCCGCTTAATATTGTGATATTTTCAATATCATCCGGATTAAGATTTGAAATACCATCACCGCCGTCAGGTACGTTTCCGGTTGATCCGGGACTGCTGGGTTGCCCATTGGCATTTGAATTATTAGAAAGAGGAATACCATCAATAACGTACAATGGTTGATTCGTACCTGCTGCAGACTTATTTCCTCTCATGATTACTTTTACAGACCCACCGAGGCCTGAAGAATTCGATGAAATAGTTACCCCTGCGAGTTTGCCGCTCAAGGCATTCATCAGGTTATCCGTTTTGACATTACTAACCTGGTCGCCGCTAATTTGTTGGGAGGCATAACTCAAAGATTTCTCCGTTCTTTTAATACCTAAAGCAGTTACGACTACCGCATCCAGGCGGCCTGCTTTTGGCACCATTGAAATAGTATATTCCAGACGGGAATCCGTTTTTACTTCCTGGTTTTCGTAACCGACAATAGAAAAAATCAATACAGTTCCAGGTTCTACATTTATTCTGAATGAACCATTTGCATCTGTGCTTTCACCAACTTTACTGCCCTTTACCTGCACACTTACCCCTGCAAGCGACTGACCTGAGGTTTGATCAATCACCTTTCCATTTATCGGGACAGATTGCCTGATATCATTTTTTAAAATCGTATTCGCTTTTGATTTTGTGGGTCCTGATTTTGGATTTCGCGAAAAAGTTAAAATCGGAAAACACAATAAGGCCAGTAGATACAGGAGAAAAATCGTTCTCCTCCTGTTAGGTTGCTGTTTTGAGAATTGATTTTTATTCATATTTCCAGGTTGGGGTTTTAACAACCATTAACAACCTACATTTATTTTAAGGATATTTTATCAGTGGGGGCAACCTTTATTTACGCAATCGATGCCGGCATCGATTGTGTCTTTTATTTACAACCAAATTGAAGGTTTTTGATTTACCAATGAAGTGTACCAAACTATGCCCGGAAGCAACTTTTGAGCAATTAGAAACGGTTAGAATTTTACTACTTTGAGAGAACAAAAAACGTTCATTGAAAGTATTTTCAATGAACGTTATTATTATCCTTGATCAACAAGAGTTTCAGAAGAAATTACCACCTATTATTGATTACACCATAAAAGAAGATTTCTTTAAAAAGACGTCATAATTCAGAATATGATCTAAAGAAATGAATGTATTAAATTTGGCCATCGGACTTGCGGATCTTTTCATTTCATTCATGCAATCAGGACAGTGCTATTAAAATTATTCAAACTCTATTTTTTCTCATAAACACCGGTGTTTCCTTTATCCCAAACTTTCAGCAATCTTTTAACAACATCCGGATGATCTGCCGCAACATTATTATTTTCGTATGGATCATTTTTGTGATCATACAATTCAATGACCGGCTCATTTTTTCTAAAATATTTTGTCAAACGATACCGTTCCGTTCGCATGGTTATTCCATTATTAAAATAGCTGTAGGCCACATTATTTTTCCAATGAGAACTTGCCGGGTTCTTAAGCAATGGAACAAAACTTTTACCATCTGTTTTGTGAGGCATTTCCACACCGGACAATTCCATTAATGTAGGATAAATATCTACCGAACTAATTATTTCATCGCACGTAAAACTGTTTGTCATACCGGGAGTTTTTATGATCAATACGCTTTGTAAGGCCCAATCAAAAAGCGTGTGTTTCCCCCAAACGAGATCATCTCCCAAATGCCAGCCGTGATCACTCCAAAAAATGACAATTGTATTTTTATCCAATCCTGATTGTTTCAATTCAGCAAGGACTTTTCCCACCTGCGCATCAGAATAACTAACAGCAGCATAATAGGCATGTTTTAATTTCCTGGCATATTCATCCGACACCGGCTTGCCTAATGACGCTTCTTCCTCTCCAAGTTTATATTGATTAAACTCCCCGCTCTCATTCAGACTTGCTTTATTCACGTTTTTGGGAATAAAAGGAGAAGGCGTTAAAGGGATTTCGGATTCATTATATAGATCCCAGTATTTTTTGGGAGCATTAAAGGGCAGGTGCGGTTTAAAGAAACCCACTGCAAGGAAAAATGGCTTGTCTTTTTTTCCCAGTTCCTGTAATTTTTTTACAGTAAGCGCTGCGGTCAGTCCATCCGGATATCCTTCGTCATCCACATCTGCTTCTTCATAAGGCTTCACCTCGTTGTTCAACGTATTCCGGTTTGTGCCATTTGCATAGCCGAAAAATGCATTCCAACCATTGCCCCATTTGCCTGCATCAAAGAGCATTTCATCCCAACTATATGGCAGCTCTAATTTGTTACTCCTTGGAGCTGAATACGGATATACATAACCGTCTGCCGAATGACTGATTTTACCAATACCTACTGTATAATAGCCGTTTCGCTTAAGATTATCGATAAATGTTTCCGGCTCATTTGTCTTTTGTTTTCCTGAAAGCATTATTATGGATCATCATTGCTCAGTTCTGCTTTCGTGCGTGGAAGCATGCCTGTAAGAATGCTATTGCGCGATGCTCCACATGTGGGCACGGTAACATATTGCCTTTTAAAAAGGATACCTTCAGCAGCTAAAGCATCTATATTTGGTGATTTTATAATCGCGTTTCCATAACAGGCCAATTCTGATGGCCGCAGATCATCAACCATAATAAACAAAACATTTGGTTGCTTCACTGGCGATTGGGTAAAAGCCTGAGCAGAGATAAAGGATAAAATAATGAGCAGTATTCCGGTGTTGAGCAATTTCATGATAGGGTTTTTCTTACTGGTTTACTACTGATTGGTACACCCAACTGTTTTTATATTGCGAAGATAGATTTTATCAAAAAAAGACATGCTCCATTTGGGTCTCTTCTTCTTAGAGGCAATAATTCAAAGATTCCTTTCAATTGTATATCTTCTGAAGAAGCAGACCATCACCTTAAAAACTTCTTCTAACGAATGAAAAAAAGTTTCCGAACATTTTTATTTCAAAATATATAAAGTTAAAATCTCCATTATTATGCGGATGGTCTTATAGCTGTTTTTGATTTTTGTTCTTTAAAATATTCAACGACTTCCCTCTTGGTCATTTTAGAAAGTTTTTCACTTAATTTGTCTCTTTGTTGTCGCATGTATTTCACGGCATCGAACTTTTTTTCAGTTGTCGTCTTCATAATTTAAAAATTCTCGGGGTGATCGAATATCTAATAATTTATAGCCATTTTTCAGATTAATAGCGTTGTAGCCCGCTATTCTTTTAATGTTCACAATGTGTTTAAAGTTCCAACTTACCAAATAGTCAGCTTTATAAATAGTTGCTAAAGCAATATGCAAGCAGTCTGCATAGCTTGTTGGTCCGACTACTTTTTCAGTTATATACTCAGTTGCCAAATTTACAACTTCATCGGTTAGTTGTAAAAATTCAGTTTGGGCAGTTTTTATAGCCTTCACGAATTCTTTTATAGATTCAGGTGCATTTTCAAGTTCATTCTCAGTTATTGTTGAAAATAAAAGTATAAATCTTCGTTGTTTTAATTTTTCAAATAGCGGAATAGTAAATTGTGCAAATTCAGTGTCAAAATACCCACCAAAAATAGATGTATCCAAGTACAATCTTTGTTTCATGTTATAAATTTACAAAACAAATTGATCATGGAGATTTTTTTAAAAGAGCCTAAATAACCACTTTTTTTAGTTTGTGAAAACAAAGACATAAAATCTTTTTTTACAAATCAGTATTAGTCTAAATGAACTTCAAAAATTTGGTTGCTATTTTCCCTGATCAGTTATTTGTAATTCAATATCTCAAACTTCCCATTCAATTTGATATCTTCCGAAGAAGCACCTACCATCAACTTAAAAACTCCCGGTTCTACTACGAAATGCATATCGCGGTTCCAGATGGAAAGATCATCAGGCGTTATGGTTAAATGGATCGTTTTTATTTCTCCTGGTTTCAG
>JBBSSE010000037.1:0-12195 GCA_038242375.1 Chitinophagales bacterium | reverse complement strand
ATTTTGATTAAAAGGGAATCCGGTTTAATTCCGGAGCTATCCCCGTAGCTGTAAGATGGTCTTTTTAACCGAAAGGCAACTTCTCTCACACCACTGTTCTAAAAAAAAGGACGGGAAGGTCGAAGTAAACATCAAGCCAGAAGACCTGCCAATGATCAATTTTTATTCAACGCTTTCGGGAGAAAGGCAGAGATGTAAGCCGGCTTTTGCGTTTATATTTCTTTGTTTTTTTCTGGAAAAAAATTAATTCATTTGATATGAAACGCATATTCGTTTTTGGTATTAGCTTATTTTCTGCGGCATCAGTTTCTGCCCAGATTGACTCCGCAAAAGTTCTTGATGAAGTAGTTGTTACCGCCACTAAAGCACCGGTAAAACAAAGTGAGACAGGAAAAGTAGTGAACATCATTTCACGGGAAGAACTGGATAGAAGTTTTGGTAAATCATTGTCAGAAGTATTGAACCAGTTGCCAGGTATTACGATCAATGGAGCAGATAATACGCCTGGTACCAACCAAACACTTTATGTGCGTGGCGCATCTTCTTCCAATACGTTGATCCTTTTGGATGGTATGCCTTTATTCGATGCATCCGGAATTGGAAATGAATTTGACCTCAATAATTTCGCCCTCGATAATATTGACAGGATTGAGGTGTTGAAAGGTTCCCAATCTACTTTATATGGCTCCGATGCAGTGGCAGGAGTCATCAACCTGATCAGCAAAAAAGGTGCAAAAAAGCCCTTTAATGTAAATGTGGATTTATCTGCCGGAAGTTATGATACGTATAAAGGCGCAGTAAGTTTGAGCGGATCAGATGGCAAAGGGCAAACGTATTTTCTATCTTATAACAAAATAACCAGTAAAGGATTTTCATCTGCATACGATTCCACAGGTAATGGCAATTTTGACCGGGATGGATTCGACCAGGATCTTTTTCAATTGAACTATACAGTAAAACCCTTTGCAAAAGCAAGTGTGCGCCTTTTTGGGAAATACAGTAACAATCATTCGGATATTGATGCCGGACCATTTGCAGATGATAAAGACTTTGTATTGAAAAACGACAATACCATTGTTGGTACGACGATGGATTATCAATTGAATAATGGATTTGTAAGATTTCAATATAACTATAACAGTTACAATAGGAATGTTTTGGATGATTCTACGGATATAGGTGGATATTATGATTATCAAAAATCTTCGTTTAAAAGTTTTTCTCATTATGCGGAGTTATTTGCAAACCTGAAACTTGCTTCCAATATTGAACTCCTTGTTGGTATTGATTATAGGAACAATAAAACTGACCAGAAAGATATGGCTCTCCCTGATTTTGGCTTTAATGCTAAGCCAATCGGGGGCGACAGTGCCAAAACAAATCAGTATAGTGGTTATGCTTCTTTGAATGTAAAAGCAGCCAAAAGTTTTCACATGGAATTAGGCAGCCGTTGGAATCATCATAGCATTTATGGTACAAATTATACCTCTTCCATCAATCCGTTTTACCTGATTAATAATAAATATAAAATCTACGCAAGCGTGTCATCCGGCTACCGCATTCCTTCATTATACCAATTGTATTCAGAGTATGGAAATAAAGATTTAAAACCGGAAAACACACTTAGTTATGAAGCAGGTGTTCAATATTTTAATGAGAATGTAAAAGCAAGTGTTACCGGGTTTAAAAGAACCGGCAAAGATGTTTTCTTATTCTATACAGATCCTGTGACTTATGCCGGAAAATATATGAATGGGGATACCCAAAATGATTATGGAATAGAAGCGGAAGCAGCATTTCAGATTAATAATAAGTTATCGGCTTCTCTTAATTATACTTTTGTAGATGGTGAGATCACCACTCAAAATAATGGAAAGGATTCTTCTTATTTCAACTTGTATAAAAGACCAAAAAATACGCTTAATCTTAAAGTGAATTATCAGCCTGTCAAAGAATTAACCATGACCTTTAGCCTAAGAGCTGTTGGTAAATCTTTTGAGCCTGTTTATATGGCTAAGCCGTATGAATTAAAAGGGTATTATAATCTTGGATTTTATGCCGGGTATTCTATCAATAAAATGGTTTCTCTTTTTGCAGATTTGCAGAATATTACTAACCAGGAATATTTTGTTACACGCGGCTATAATTCCAAGCGGTTTAATGTAAACGGGGGAGTGAAATTGGCTTTTTAAAAGATAGAAAAGAATTTTAAGAAAGTGTTCCGGAATCAGGTAAATGTCTTTTTATAGCAGCTACCAAATTCTCCGGAACACTTTCTGTTTCTGCATTTCTTGCCTCTGCTTCATATTTATTATGATAATAACCGCTGTGCATGCTTTCCCATAAATATTTAAAAATAAATGGCGCAAATCCATGTTGCTGAAATTGCCGGATGTGGCACAACTCGTGTTTTACCCATCTTTTATCTTCTAAAAAACGGGCTTTGGAAACATTGTGCAGATGAATCGTTTTACCGATGACGATGGCCACATTTTCCGACCCTAATTTCCTGGCGGCTATTTTTGCGATCCATGAATTTTCTTTTATGGAAATGAACATGAGAAATGGTTTTAAATCGCTTTCCATCCTTATTATTTTAAATCAGCACTTGCCTTCAATATCTCTTCGCTGTGGATAGCTGTTTTAGGCTTTTTGAAAACCTTGTAAATCACGCCTTTTTCATCAATCAAAAATGTTGTTCTAAATAGCCCCATGGACTTTTTACCATACATATTTTTTTCACCCCAAACCCCGTATTTTTCGATGATCGTTTTGTCGGGATCAGCTAAAAGAATGAAAGGCAATTCATGTTTCGCTTCAAATTTCTTGTGACTTTCTTCATCATCCGGGCTTACGCCAATTACTTCCATGCCGGCATCTTTCAGATCTTCATAATTGTCTCTTAGGTTGCAGGCTTCTGTGGTACATCCGGGTGTAAAGTCTTTTGGATAAAAATAAAGAACTACTTTTTTACCCAGGAAATCTTTTAGGGAGACGGATTTCCCATTCTGGTCTTTCGCCGTAAAATCAGGTGCTTTATCGCCGCTAACTAGTTGAGTCATGTTGTGATTGTTTAAATTGTTAAATGGATAAATTATTTCATTGCTAAATGGTTAAATGGTTAAATGGCTGTATAGTTTAATTGCTGTATAGTTACGAAGATCTTCAATGTCGCAGACATTCAACACGCAGTATTCAACACCGAAGGTATTCAACGTCGCAGACCTTCAACGCGCAGCCTTCAACGTCCCAGACATTCAACACCGAAGGTATTCAACACGCAGTATTCAACGCGCAGCATTCAACGCCTCAGGCATCTATCTCGTAAATTCAACCTCTCTTTCCGCCACATTTCCTGCCAGATCTTCCACCGTTATTTTCATCGTATGCTTGCCTCGTGGAACCATTTCATCGAAGATATAAATAAAGTTTCTTCCTTTGTCATTCGTAAAACGAAGCCATTTTCCGTCAACCTCTGCCCGGAAAGAACGGATGCTATTATTATTATCATTTGGGGTAAATACGATGCTTCTGCTTTGAGAAAGATTTGCTCCATTAGCAAAGCCCCCGATAACAGGTGCCCGATTATCTGCAATTAGTTCAAAATCTCCAAAACTTCTAAAAGATGAACTATACCAGTCTCCTTCTTTTTTAGCCGGTGCAACATCCGTTTTTCCTTTCCAGGTTCTTTTTATCAGCATCTTGCCTGTCAGGCTGTCCGGGATTTCTTTCGTAGGTTTTATTTTTATAGTAAAAGCATCGTGAACAGGAATCAGACCTGAAAAAACAGAATAGATATTTGAATAGGCATCAGCCGAAGTGGAAGGTTTTTGTGCATAATTAAATGCAACAGAATCGTATAATGCAGCAGCGGATAAAAATAAGTGCAGTTCCTCATTCTCAAACACATTTACAAAGCCAGGATGGAATTCCCTTGATTCGTAAAAAGTAGCTGAGCGATCTTTTTCACCTTTTTCAGTGATCAATCCTTTTTTTATTTTAAAATCGAGAGAGGTGCTATTTCCATTCGCATCTTTTACAATTATCTTTACATCATGTACTTTGTCGTCCTCTAATTCTATAACTCCATCACCATTAAAATCTTTATAAAAACCTTCCGGATAGCCGGGTAACCTGGAAAGATGTTGAATATATGGTCCACCTTCAGCGCGGGTTTTGTAATCAATATGCGCATTTAAATATCTTGTTTCAATATAGTCGATACTGTCTAATTGAAAACCCGTAAGCGGCAAACCATTTAAATAAATGATGGATTCATAAATGCCATTTGAAAAATTGGATCCGGCTTGTTTGTCATTGGCAGAAATGCCAAAACTTACTTTATCGGTATTTACTATCACCACATTTTGTATGGCTGAATAGTCTGCGCCAACTTTCTTTATGGGTATATTTTTAGGAGATTGGCTGTATGTGCTAAAGCATCTGTCATACATAGATAATCGGGCAATTGTCGGAGGGATATTATCTCCGATTGGCAGATCAAACAGAAGTGGGTTGAGTACTTTATCTGTTTTGGTATCTCTTATTTCAAAGTGTAAATGTGGTCCGCCTGAACCGCCTGTATTTCCGCTATATGCAATGAGTTTACTTTTTTTTACCGGGAATTGATCCGGTGAAAGATCAATGGAAGTTGACCAGGATTGCTGTTTGTATTGTTGGTCCTTCAGGTATTTTTCCAATTCAGGATAAAAATCATTCAGGTGTCCGTAAACGGTTGTCAGACCATTTGGATGATTGATATAGATAGCTCTCCCAAATCCGCCGGAGGCTATACTTATGCGGGCGATATATCCATCCGCCGCAGCTTTTACCGGCCGGTTTTCTGCCTGGTCTGAACGCATATCCAGGCCCATGTGGTAATGGTTGGTTCGTAGTTCGCCAAAATTACCCGAAAGGCTTATGTGGGCATCAATAGGATAAATGAAATATCCCTGCGGATAATTTTTTACAGGAAAGAGAGAAGTCTGCTTCGATGCCTGGGAAAAAACCTGGAGAGAAAAGATGAGGGTAATAAAAAAAAGGAACGGTTTGTGCAATGAAGCCTTTTTAGAAGAATTATTTTTCATATTATCACAAAGCTAAGAACTTAAAATTTTAAAAATTATGACTAAATCTGATAAAGCAGCATTAGTGATTTTAGGCGCCGCCGCTGGTGTGGCTATCTGGAGATTTTTCCAAATGCCTTCAGAGGAAAGACAACAATTTTGCCGGCACATAAGAGAAACGACCAGTGATCTTTTGAATAATGCCGAAGATACTGTGGAAAAAGTAGACCATTTTATCACAGAAATTGATGAAAAGGGAAAGGATGATTGGATCGATAAATTATATCTCGTGAAAAAAATGTTCAAAGATTTATACGGTTCAGAAAAGAGATATTTATTGTAATAGATTGGTGTATAAATAATATATTTTTTCTCCTCATTTACTATTCCGGATTTTTTCCGATCGTAGAAGTGCACTTAATAATAAAGATTTTTTATTATTAAGTGCACTTCTTTTATTATATATTCCTGATCATTTGGAAATCTTTTTATAATACTCTGTACATATATTTTCAGGATACTTTCTTTGAAATCGGGCTTTTTTTAAGATATATTTCCTTGATTTCCAATTTTAAATAAACCCTGAAGAAGTTTTTTAATTTTTTAAAAGCTCTTTCAACACTTTTGGTTTAATTTTGCGGCCCACAGAATAAAATTACATGCCACTCAACACTTCCATTAAAACAGTTTTAATTATAGGTTCGGGTCCCATTGTTATCGGACAAGCCTGCGAATTCGATTATTCCGGTACACAGGCTGCACGCAGTTTGCGTGAAGAAGGTATCAAGGTTGTACTGATTAACAGTAATCCTGCGACTATTATGACGGATCCAATGATGTCGGATAAGGTTTACCTATTACCACTCACCGTAGAAAGTATCGAACATATAATTGAGGAAAATGCAGGAACGGATTTGTCTATAGATGCTGTGTTGGCAACTATGGGTGGGCAGACTGCCCTTAATCTCTGTAAAGAAGTAGATGAGATGGGCATCTGGGAAGCGAATAATGTAAAACTGATTGGCGTAGATATAAAGGCTATTGATAAAGCAGAAGACCGGGAACTTTTCCGTCAATGGATGGTTAATATAGGAATTCCTGTAGCACCGGCTAAAATTGCGAATTCATTTTTGGAAGGAAAGGAAGTTGCCCAGCAAATTGGTTTTCCGCTTGTAATACGTCCTTCTTTCACTCTTGGTGGTAGCGGAGGAAGTCTTGTTTATTTAAAGAGTGAATTGGATGATGCGCTGGATCGGGGTTTAAATGCCTCTCCTATGCACGAGGTTCTGGTGGAAAAGGCGATGTTGGGCTGGAAAGAATTTGAATTGGAATTATTGCGGGATGAAAATGACAATGTCGTTATTATTTGTACGGTGGAAAATTTTGATCCGATGGGTGTTCATACCGGAGACTCCATCACAGTAGCGCCTGCCATGACTTTGAGTGATACAGCATATCAGAGAATGCGCAATATGGCCATTCAGATGATGCGTGACTTAGGGAATTTTGCTGGTGGATGTAATGTGCAGTTTGCCTTGAATCCAATAGATGAGGCAATCATCGCCATTGAAATTAATCCTCGTGTGAGCCGTTCATCTGCACTTGCAAGTAAGGCAACCGGGTATCCCATTGCTAAAATTGCTGCTAAACTGGCTGTAGGATTTACCTTGGATGAATTAAAAAATCAGATCACTAAAACCACGTCAGCTTATTTTGAACCGGCATTGGACTATGTAATTGTAAAAATACCGCGTTGGAATTTTGATAAATTCAAAGGAGCGGATGATACGCTTGGATTACAGATGAAATCAGTAGGAGAGGTAATGGCCATTGGAAGAAGCTTTGCAGAAGCTGTTCAAAAAGCTTGTCAGAGTCTGGAAAATGAAGCGGTAGGATTAGGCTATTATGGTAAAAGCATGATGCGTGCTGATGAATTGATTGAGTATATTAAAATTCCGAAATGGGACAGGATATTCCGTATAAAGGATGCGCTTATGTTGGGCGCGAGTGTGAAAAGAATTTGTGAAAGTACAGGAATCGACAGATGGTTTATTTACCAGATTCAAAAGATCTGTCATTGTGAAAAGGAACTGGCAAAAGTGACTTTGGATAATATGCCGGTAGAGCTGATGAAAGAAGCGAAAAACCTTGGATTTAGCGATGAACAAATTTCGCGAATTATGGAAGATGAGAGCACAGATGACGACATTTATAAGAAAAGAAAAGAATGGGGAATTACCAGGGTGTATAAAATGGTGGATACGTGCAGTGCGGAGTTTGAGGCAAAGACACCCTATTTTTATAGCACTTTTGAGTAAGATTGTTAGTAACTTTAAGGAAAATTAAATTTAAATGCAAACCTTAATTTTAAGATCAAATAATAAAGAAGCACTTGAGGCTATCAGGACATTAGCGGATGTTTTGGATATTGATTCAAGTTTAAAATCAAATCAGGAAGAGGGAGAGGATTATGTAGAAAAGGGAGTAAAAATAACCAAACCCAAAAGAGCATTTGATCCAAAGAAAATGACCGGGACATTGACAGATTTAAATCTTGAAGATCCTTCAGAAATTAGAAAAAAGGCATGGATAAGAAAGAAAGCAAAGTATTAATTGATACAGACGTGTTAATTAATTTTTTAGACAGTAATCGTAAAGGAAATTTGACTGCTCTTAATGCTTTCGTAGATTTCGGGGTTAGGAGTGTTGTACCATATATTTCAATTATTACAGAAATTGAAATGCTTCAGGGGAGTAAGAATAATTTGGAAAAAAATAGAATTTTAAAACAAATTGAACCCTTTGGGAATATTTTTCTTTCTGATGAAATATGCCTACTTACAAAAGAATTGATTATCACCTATTCAACGAGCCATGGGTTATTAATGGGAGATGCATTTATAGCGGCCACTGCTCTGACACTGGAAATTGAATTATTTACTTTTAATAAAAAGGATTTCAAGTTTATAGAACAATTACAACTTTACAAATCTTAAAAAAACATAATCTAAATATAGAACCTGGTTATAAAAACGATTTTACAAGAAACAAATGAACAATAACATCATCTACAACGAATCCATTCCCTCTGAAAAGAAAAAAATTATCGTCCTTGGCAGTGGTCCAAACCGTATTGGTCAGGGTATTGAATTTGATTATTGCTGTGTGCACGGATTATTAGCAATTAAGGAATGTGGTATGGAAGCTATTATGATTAATTGCAATCCGGAAACAGTTTCTACAGATTTTGATATCGCGGATAAATTGTATTTCGAACCCGTTTTCTGGGAGCATATCTGGGAGATCATTGAATTAGAAAAACCTTACGGGGTTATTGTACAGTTGGGTGGTCAAACCGCTTTAAAACTGGCAAAAAGATTAACTGAAAATGGTATTCGTATTATCGGAACTTCTTTTGACAATATGGATATTGCTGAAGATCGCGGCCGTTTTAGTGATCTCTTGAAAACATTGGAAATCCCTTACCCGAAATATGGAACAGCCTTCGATACCGATGAGGCAATTGAGATAGCGAATGAAGTCGGTTACCCTGTTCTTGTGCGCCCGAGCTATGTATTAGGCGGACAACGTATGCGCATTGTGCTAAATGATGAAGAGTTGGAAAGTGGCGTTCTAAGTTTATTAAAGCATTTGCCGGGAAATAAAATATTGATTGATGAATTTTTAGATAGATGCCAGGAAGCAGAGATTGATGCCATTTTTGATGGGAATGATTTTCATGTAATGGGTGTAATGGAGCACATTGAACCGGCAGGAATTCATAGTGGTGATAGTAATGCTGTTTTGCCTCAATTTAATTTATCACCATTGATCGTTCAGACAATGGAAGAGTATGGAGAAAAAATTGCAAGAGCCTTGAACATAAAAGGATTAATAAATATTCAGTTTGCCATAAAAGATAATGTTGTATATGTAATTGAAGCAAATCCACGCGCTTCACGCACTACGCCATTTATAGCCAAAGCATACCAGATTCCTTACTTAAATTATGCTACCAAGATCATGCTTGGAGAGGCGAAATTAAAGGACTTCACCTTTGAAAAAAAATTAGATGGTTTTGCCATTAAAGAGCCGGTATTCTCTTTCAATAAATTCCCAAATGTGAATAAGGAACTTGGTCCCGAAATGAAAAGCACGGGTGAGGCTATTCGCTTTATTAAAAATTTAAAGGATCCTTATTTCCGTCAGCTTTACAGGGAAAGAAGTATGCATTTGAGTAAATAAAAGCTGTGAAGCTATGAGCTTTCAGCATAGAGCTGTGAGCCATGAGCTGTACTAAATGGTGCTAACTCCTAACACCTAACCTTAAACTCCTAACTTTGGAACGAATTATTAACAATTAAGACACTAGAAATTCAGTACCTTTAAGCCCTTTCATAAGAAAAATGAAGAGGACTGTTTCGCTGGTTTGCAATAGAATTCACTCATTTGTTCAATAGGAATTCTTAAAGAAGCAGTTGATTATTTTTAATTAAATCACTATTATTTATGGCAGAAACCTGGAGTAAAAAAGAAAGAGAAAAGAAGAAAAGGGCTCTTAAAAAAGAAAAAGCCGAAAAAAGGATGAACCGTAAAGAGACGACCGAAAGCGGAAATAATCCTGAAAGCATGTACGCTTACGTAGATGAGGATGGGAATTTATCTGATACACCACCTGAACCACCAACAAAAAAGCCATTGAAAAAGCCATAGCTCGAGGCATAATTTTTTATCCGGCCAGAATCGATTACTAACTGCAAATCGACAAATTTTATTAAAAAAAAGGGAAGCGTTCCTTAATTTATTACCACAACACAATTTTGTGCAGGTAATGTTTTTGTGTTTAACATCGAGAGAGGTTTTCACTGGAAGATTTCGATAAATTTATAAATGGCAGGATGACAACTCCTTTATAGAGGGTTAGTCAAAATGCTTTTAAAAGGTCTTGGAAAGATATTATTTTATAGAATCAGTAGAAGTCCGGATAAGAAATCAGGGGACGGCATCCGGGCCATGACCTCCCCAGGGATTGCATCTTGCAATTCTTTTTATGGTAAGCCAGCCACCTTTTATAGGACCATATTTTTTAAAAGCCTCTAAACCATATTGTGAACAGGTAGGCGTATAGCGGCAACTTGGTCCCAGCCATGGAGAAATAATCCATTGATACAGTTTAATCACTGCAATAAAAGGAAAGGAGAAGATTTGTTTAATGCTTGGCATGGTCGGATGTAAAGGTAAATTATTAAGCTTCTTTATCTCACAAAAGAAATTTAAAATAAAAGAGGGTGACTCAATATGTTTTGAGATAACCTCTTTTTATTAGCTATCAATAAATTAGACCACCGATATTTTTAATTTCTCTAATTTAAATATTTGAGCATCTCAATTAATATTAAATAAATCGAATTCTTGAGCACACCATTGCCAGGTAGGGATAACTTTTATTAAAACACCATCTTTTTCCAAAGATTCTTCAGTTTCATATGTGATTATTAATCCAATTTTACTATTTGTAATGCTGCATGCTTTCAGCAGGCCTTTTATTTCTCTCTGGCGGGTTGATTCTGTATCCATATTCCAGCACACCTGAATGGGCAATGCCTTTCCTCCTTCTTTATAAAGTATAAAATCACATTCATGACTGGCATCTTTAAAGTAGTAAATGTCAGTGGTATAAATGTTCCCATATTGTCTATAGAGTTGCCAAAAAACTAAATTTTCTAATAGCATTCCTTTATTTTCAGAAAATTTGCTGCCTAAAGCTCTAAGTAAACCGTTGTCGATAAAATAGCATTTCTTATCGGCATTTTCTCTTTTAATAAGAGAATGGTCAAAACGACTAATTCTTTTATAGAGATAGACAGATTCTGCTAAATCTGCCATTTCATAAAGACTGCCCTGGCTAATAGCATATCCTCTGCTTTTTAATTCCTGAAAAATTTTTCGTAGCCCTGTAGGTTTACCGGTATTATCAGCGATACGATGAAAAAGATAACGGAGGTAACTATAATTAGCAGGTTGCTGTTGCTCAATAATATCCCGATAAATTACTGCATTAAAATATTCCTGAAGAAGAATATTATTTTCTGTCTCATTATTATTGACCGTTTCAGGATAACCCCCTTGTGTGAGATATACATTAAAAGCAGCTTTTACTTTACTTTTTTCCGAACCCACGAATGCAAAAGGAGTGTCTGTCCATTTAAGATATTCAGCAAATGAAAGTGGTAAAAGTTCGGTAGGAAGACCGCGTCCTCTTAAAACTCCTGCAACTTCTGTATGCAACATTTTACTGTTGGAGCCGGTAATAATTATTTTTTTACTAATTTGTTCATAAATCCGATTTATAAAAAATTCCCATTTATTCAAATATTGAATTTCATCAAAGAAAAAATAAACATCTTTTAATAATGGATTTGCAGGATATAATTCTGCGAATGATTGAAGAATTTCATCTGCCTCAAAGGCTTCACTTCTCAATCTTTCATCTTCCATAGATATATAACAAATTTGATCCCAGGTGATTCCCTTTGAAAGTAAACCATCAATTGTTAACTTTAAAAGGGCAGATTTTCCTGCTCTTCGTGGTCCGGTAATCGTTTTCACTTTTTTCTTTTCTACGTTTAATGAAACCGTTCTTTCATGTAAAGGTTTCTCAAATCGTTCTTTTTGAAAAACTAACATTTCAGTAATTACTCTTTTCATAAGAGTAAATATACAAAGAATACTCTTCTGATAAGAGTAGAAACATTAAAAGTGATCTTCTCATAAGAGCATAAATTTAAAAAGTACTCTTATAAAAGAGTACTTTTTAAATTTTTTTGCGTTATGGACAAGTTTATACCAAATTCCTGAACTTCGAACTCCGAACTATCTCAACAGCATTTCCGGAACCTCCTTCTCCAATAAATTTTTATAAATAAAGATCGTTTTCAAATTTGCAAATTGTAAACCTTTATTTCCACCCCAGCCATGGCGGCCATCGGGATAAATCATCAGTTCAAATTGTTTTTTAGCATCCTGTAATTTGCTGGCTAATTGCAGACTGTTTTGCATGTGTACATTGTCATCCATTTCACCATGCACTAATTGAAGGCCACCTTTGTATTTATCTACCCAGGTAAGT
>JBBSSE010000036.1:0-12643 GCA_038242375.1 Chitinophagales bacterium | reverse complement strand
GCCAGAGGCAAATACCGCGACATTAATCATTCTTTTTCCCTGTAATGATTTCAAATTTTCCATTGTAGATTCCTTTATACAAATTGAACCGCAATATTCCATCATTTAACTTAAACTTATAAATACTCTTTTGAAACTAATCCGTATTTAAAATAAAAAAAGATTGATTTTCAATGATTAAGAGGTGAAAAAAAAATTCAGGTGTTGTTTTTAACGTCATTTTTGATTTTTTGAGCATGAAATTGCATTTAGAAGATTGTTTTTGTGTATTTTTATATTTCTGTTGAAAAAATCCACATTTAGTTTTATTACTTTTAATCGTTAATCAGGAAATATTTGACCTCTTTTTACAATAATTAAAAATCATACTCGTTTATAAGATTGCGAAAGCAAACCTGATATTTTTTTTAATTTACATTTAGATAAATAAAAGATAATAAAATAAATATTACATTTGCCCTTACCCATAAAGTTAATTACAATGAAGAACACTTTGTTCATTACCGTAGCTGTTTTAGCGCTCATTTTATCCGGTTGTGGTAAATTTGGAAAAAAATCAAAAGGCCTTCCCAATGATGGCCAGGTGTACGGTGTGGCACCTACAGGGAAGTACATATTGCCCAAACCTCCAGGAATGGTTTACATTCCACCGGGAACATTTCATATGGGTCCCAGCGATGAGGATGTGAATTATTCCTTTACTGCAAGAAATAAACAAGTTTCTATCAGTGGGTTCTGGATGGATGCAACAGAAATAACCAATAACGAATACCGACAATTTACAAATTGGGTAAGAGATTCGATTGCCGGCAGATTGTTGAATCTTGTAAAACAAGGTGGTGAAGGAACGGAAGAACTCGATTGGGCAAAAGTCAAAGACATCAAATGGAACGATAAAGCAACTTTAGAAAAGTTGGACGCGATGATCGTTACGCCTGATAACAGGATCTTTGGCAGAAAAGAATTTGACGCACTCAAAATTGTCTATCACTCTGAAGTATTCGATTTTAAAGAAGCAGCAAAGCGTGAGAATGCAAATGTAGCGCGGGGAAAATTCATTGTTAAGTACGACATACCCGTTTACCCGGATACATTGGTTTGGGTGAGAGATTTTTCTTATTCATATAATGAGCCAATGGCAAAACAATATTTTAGTCATCCTGCTTTTGGAAACTACCCCGTAGTGGGAGTAACCTGGAAGCAGGCAACTGCATTCTGTGAGTGGAGAACACAATATTTAAATTCTTTTTTAGAAGGTAAAAACAGGGCAACGGAATCACCATTCCGTTTACCAACTGAAGCTCAATGGGAATATGCGGCGAGAGGTGGCAGATCACAAGCACCTTATCCATGGGGAGGACCTTATTTGAGAAACAGAAAAGGATGTTTAATGGCCAACTTCAAACCAGGCCGTGGTAACTATCCGGAAGATGGCGGATTCTATACAGTACGTGCAGATGCATATTGGCCAAATGATTTCGGATTATATAACATGGCAGGTAACGTAGCAGAATGGACTTCTTCTTTATATTATGAAGGCAGTTATAATTTTCAAAGCGATATGAACCCGGATATACGCTGGAATGCAAAGGATCAGGATCCTCCACGTATGAAACGTAAAGTAATCCGAGGCGGAAGCTGGAAAGATGTAGGTTATTTCTTACAGGTAAGTACACGCGCATACGAATATCAGGATACAGCTAAAGCTTATATTGGATTCCGCAGTGTAATTGACCTTCCACCATCCGCTGGTAAAAAAGGCAAATAATTTAATCTAAAAGACTAGTACATCGAATAATTTTTAGTTCAACATCTTACTGCCTGTATTAATTCTTTATTAATATAGGCATTTTATTGTCTGAACTCACTCAAGAACCATTTTAAAAAAAATAAACAAACCAACAATTAAATTCAAAAACTATGGTAACCGCAAAACCAAAAAGAAATTTTTTAACCGTCGTTGATGTACTCGTAAGCGCAGGAGCTGGTGTGGTAATTTTCGCTGCATGGGCTAAATTAACACACAAGCCTTATGCAGACACCTTGCTTACCGTAGGTATGTGGACAGAGACTGCTATTTTTATGGTATATGCCGCTATTGAGTGGGTATTACCAACGCCAAGAGCTAAAGCTGTTGCTGCACCGGCTGCACAAGCTGTAGTCTCAAATGAACCAAAATCCGCAACAGTTGCCTTGGAAGAAATGTTTAGAGATTCTAAAATAGACCAGGCAAATATCAAAAGACTTGGTGAGAGTTTTGCAAATTTAAATACGACTGTTTCACAATTAGGTGAAGTAGGTGATGTAGTGAAATCAACTTCTGATTTTTCTGCAAAAACAAAAGAAGCGAATAATGCGCTTGGTTTGATGAAGGATGCGTTTGTGAATTCGGCAAATACCATGAGCAACTTTAATACTGCTGCGGATAGTGCAAAAGATTTCCATGGCCAGGTACAGGTTTTGACCAAAAACCTCGGTAATTTAAACTCTATTTACGAGCTTGAATTACAGGAAAGCAATAATCATTTGAAATCTTTAAATAATTTTTACAGTAAAATGGCACAGGCCAGTGAGGTAATGGTATCAACTGTTGACGATGCCAAAAGCACCAAAGAGCAGATAAATGCATTAGCCAATAACCTTGGAAAATTAAACCAGGTTTATGGAAATATGCTTAGTGCTATGCAAGGCAGACAGTAAAATTCAACATCTTAAAACTAACAGTTAAAATTAAATAAAACATGGCAGGACTACCCAGAGAGCCGCGGCAAAAGATGATTAACGTAATGTACCTGGTACTTACGGCCATTCTTGCCTTGAATGTATCGAGTGAGGTAATTAGTGCTTTTAAAGTTGTGAACAACAGTTTGGTTGGATCCAATGAGAATATAAATGCATCTAATGAAACGCTGTACACATCTCTAGAACAAAAATTAAGTGAGCCCCAATCGAAAGAAAAAGCAATGGTATGGGAACCGCGCGCTAAAGCTGCGAAAAAGTACTCGGCAGAAATGATCATTTACATTGATAGCCTTAAAGAAGCTCTAAAAGTAGGGGCAGGGCTAAGAAATGAATGGAATAAGGAATTACAAGATAGCGTTGAAGCATACAAAGAAGATAACCTGGACGCCTCAACTCTTCTTTTTGAAACAAAGGGAGAAGGAGAAAAACTTAAGGAAAGACTGGATCAATACAAAGAAAATATGTTGAATATTGATCCGACTATCCGCAATCAGTTTGAAAAAACGTTTCCTGTAAGTACAGTTCCACCACTATCCGTGGATGGGAAAGAAAAAAGCTTTACAACTTCTTTCTTTCACATGACACCTACGATCGCAGCGATTACCATGCTAAGTAAGTTTCAAAATAATATCCGGAATGCTGAAAGTGAAATTGTCACCTATGCACATAACCAAATTGGCGCAGTTGAAGTGCATATGGACCAGGTGGGTGTTTTAATTGGCCAAAATTCCAATTACCTGATGCCGGGTGATAAACTGGAAATTACTGCTGGTGTGGGCGCTTATAGCTCCGCAGCGGCACCTGTAATCTCAATTAATGGTAGTAATGTACCGGTAAGCCAGGGACAGGGAATGTATTCAACTACGGTAAGTGGTTCCGGTAACCATAATGTAAATGTAAGTGTACGATTTACCGATGAGAATAATAAAGTACAAACAATAACCAAAGTGGTTCCTTATACAGTAGGAACTCCCGGCGGCGCTGCTGTTATGCTGGATAAAATGAATGTATTTTATATTGGTGTGGACAATCCTGTAACGATCTCTTCCGGAACAGGATGGGATAAAACAAAAGTTTCCATGTCCGGTGGAACATTGAAACCAGCGGGTGGTGCAGGTAAATATGCGGTAAGAGTAACTACTCCGGGAAATGCCTCTATTACTGTCAATTCTGATGGTAAAGTGAGTACCTACCCATTCAGGATCAAAAACATTCCTGATCCTGTTTTGATGGTCGGACCAAGTGAAGGCGGACGGATACAATCCGTTGTATTTAAAAACCAGCAATATGCACGGGCAGAATTAAAAGGGTTTGACTTTGAATACAGGTATAATATAGTAAGTGCGACAGTTTATTTTTCGGGAGCTAATTTCCCCAGTACTGTTCAGGCTACTATATCGGGTGGAAGCCTTGCTGGAATCCAGCAGTATTTGACAAAATGTATTCCGGGCACATCCGTTAACTTTGATAATGTGCGTGTTCAGGGCCCCGGCGGTCCGGTTAAATCAATACCTGGTCCGGGATTCATTCTTTATTAAAGGTTAAAAAGACAAAGTGTTTTTTGATCAATGGAAATTATCGGTAATTTAGTATAATATCTAAGCTCCGTTTCCCTTAAAGAAAAGATTATAAAAATAAACAGATGAAAAAAATAATTAAAAAATGCCTCGTATTGACACTTTGTATAAGTGTAGCCGGTTATTCGGCAAATGCCCAGGCTAAGAAACGCGTTGCTACGAAGAGGAATACGACACAACAAACGACCAATGCAAAAACCAAGGCAAATGTGCAACCAATGGTTATTGATACTGTGGTTGTTCCTCCTTTACCTGATAGCATGCCGATTCAAAATGTAAAAGCATCTTTACGTCCCAATAGTGCTATTGATCGCAACCTCGTAAAAGAAAGAACTCCATTAGCCTATGAGCATCTTAGGGAAGATGATGCGGTTTATGTGCAAAAAATATGGCGCGAGATTGATACGAGGGAGAAAATGAATCTTCCTTTCCGGTATGCCGCTGACGAAGAAAATGGAAATCAGCGTTTTATCTCTATATTGTTCAAAGCTATCCAGGACGGTCCTGACAATGGTGGAGTAACTGTTTTTAGTGGAGTTGATGATCGCTTCACAACTCCGTTGACTGTTGGTGAAGTATCTACAATCGTTGCAGGGGAGCCTGTATCAATTCCACAATTTGGTCCGGAAGGTCAGGAATTGCCTCCGATTGTACGTGCACCTGAAGTAAACCTTGATTCATTTTACAAATTCAGGATTAAAGAAGAGGTTATTTTTGACAAAGAAGCTTCCCGTTTATTTTGGAGAATCATCGGAATAGCTCCTATCAAAAATGTAATCACTTCTACCGGCGTTGCTCTTGGAGATACCGAATTATTCTGGGTGTACTATCCTGACATGAGACCAATCTTTGCCAAGTATGAAGTGTATAATGGAAAGAACTATGGTGCAAGAATGAGCTGGGAAGAGCTTTTCGAAAGCCGTATGTTCTATGGCAGAATCATCAAAAGCACGCTGGATAATCCGTATGATCAATATTTAAGAAATCAGACAGGATTGGAAGGAAACTCTATTCTTCAATTGTTAGAAGGAGAAAATATTAAAGAAAAAATCTTTAATTACGAACAAAATCTTTGGAGTTATTAATAGAAAATTTTTAGATAATAAAAAAAGGGAAGCTGTTAGCTTCCCTTTTTTTATTATCTCATCTCAGTAATATAGAATCTGTTCTATTACAAATTCAAACCTGCATAAAGACATCTTTTACAGTACATTTTGTTTGTATCGGGTATTTCTTAAAAACTTTTTATGTAGAATTTCCTTTTTAAAATAAATACCTATTAACTGGTATACGGAAGTGAATATAATTATTCTATATTTGCACTGGTTTTTCATAGGATATTGGATTTTAAACGGGGCTGGATCTTCATCCGGGCCCCTTATTTTATTCTTTTTCTGTTTCCTGAAAATGTGCCAAAACCAATAGAGCCCTGCTTTTACCAATTAATTCAGCAAGCTCCTCCACAGGAATTTCTTTTATTTTCTTTACGGATTTATACTTTTTTAATAGGGTATCCGCTGTATTCTTTCCAATCCCTTTAATGGTTTCCAATTCGTTCACAAACGTTCCTTTACTACGTTGATTCCTATGAAATGTTATCCCAAACCTGTGCACTTCATCTCTTATGCGGCGGATCAGCTTTAAACTATTACTGTTCCACGGAAGTTTTATGGATTGCATGTCGCCCGGAAAAAATAGTTCTTCTTCATTTTTTGCGAGACCTACTACAGAAGCTTTACCGGTCATTCCTACTTCGTTCAGTCCATCAACAGCGGCATTTAATTGCCCTTTACCACCATCAATGATAATCAACTGCGGCAAAGGCAAGCCTTCGCTCAATAGTCGCTTATATCTTCTTGAAACGACTTCTTTCATGCTGGCAAAATCATTGATCCCCATTACGGTTTTTATATTGAATTTCCGGTATTCGCCTTTATCGGGAAGACCATTCTTAAAGCAAACCATCGCAGCAACAGGGTAACTTCCCTGAAAATTTGAATTATCGAAGCACTCTATATGCGATGGAAATTGAGGTAAATGAAGATCTTCCTGTAACTGCAATAAAATATTTTCTTTCTCCTCATCGGTTTCATCTTCCATATGCAGCATTTTTTTGCGGGTCAGTTCCGAAATAAAATAGTTCACATTCTTTTCTGAAAGTTCTAAAAGTTTCTTCTTTTCGCCTGCCTTCGGAATTGTATAGGTGATACCTTCTTCCGGAAAATCAACCGGAACGGGTAAAATGATCTCATTTGCAAGGCTATTAAATTTTGTTCTTAAATCGGTCATTGCAAGAGATAAGATCTCTTCATTTGTTTCATCCAACTTTGGTTCAAGAATAATACTATGCGTCTGTACGATCGTTCCATTCTGCACCATCAGGTAATTTACATACGCGGTATCTTTTTCACGCAAAATAGAAAATACATCGAGGTTTGAAAATGACCTGTTTACAATGACTGATTTTGCCTGGTAATTTTCCAGGTAATCCAGTTTATTTTTTATAATAGCCGCTTTTTCATACTGCATCTGAACAGCATAGTAATCCATTTCTTCCTTATAACGGCTTATAACCGGTCCCAGGTTCCCTTTGAGCATCTGTTTTATTTGCTGTATCCCTTCTGCATAATCTTCTTTACTCTGAAAACCTTCACAAGGACCTTTACAGTTCCCTAAATGATATTCGAGGCAAACTTTAAATTTATCTTTTAAAATATTCTGCTCACTTAGATTCAGTTTGCAGGTTCTTAAGGGAATGAATTCTTTAATGAACCGAAGGAGTTCACGCACTTTTCCTGCAGATGTAAAAGGTCCCAAATATTCCGAACCATCATTAATTTTAGAACGCGTTAGAAATATCCGGGGAAAAGGTTCATTTTTAATAACAATATACGGGTAGGTTTTATCATCCTTTAAATTGATATTATATTTCGGCTGAAATTGTTTTATTAAGGAATTTTCCAGTAAAAAGGCATCCTGCTCGCTATCCACAATGGTGAATTCAATTGAATGAATTCTCTTTACAAGTTCATGCGTTTTATAACCGGTGAAGGTTTTTGTAAAATAAGAACTGACTCTTTTTTTTATATTCTTCGCCTTACCTACATAAATCAACTCCTTTGCATGATCAAAGTATTTATAAATACCCGGTTGCGTGGGTAGATTATTTACAATATTTTGAAATTCTTCTGAGGTCATAATTTAAAAAATCCTTTCTATTTAGTATCATCAATTAATCAAATGCCCATTTTATCTTCTCTTCTTTTATTACGGGCTTTTCATCGTTATTTTGAGTTATAGTCACAATGCTGAACCACTCACTGGTTTTCCATGTTAGTTGAATTTTTGTATTGGTTGAACCAACATTCGTTTCTTTAAAAAGATACACTTTTGTAATCGTATTTTGTTTCGGTTCTACGTAAATGTCAAAGGCTCTTAATGAAATATCCTTTGGTAATTTGTCATTAGCTTCATAGGACAGGGTAATGGAATTAATTGTTTGATCTAAGAACGAGTCGCCATTGAAATAAGCAGATAATCCGGCAGAATCTATTACGGGAGTAAGGAATGGAGCAGCAAAACTACGTATGCTATCTCTCGAGGTCCAAACTGAATCCACATGACCATTTATAACCGTCGTCTTTAAGGGAGTAACAGGGTTTTTTTCCACTTCCTTCAATTGCCCTTTTAAAAAATCAGTAACAGGAAAAACAGAAAGGATCATTTTTTTAGCCGGAGGTGCTATCTCCTGCTTCTCAGTTGGGTTACACGAAACAAGTAAAAGGAGCATGCATGAAACAAGCAGTAAAAATTTATTCATAAGCAAATTTACAAATAAAAAAAGTCGTTGCAGGGTACGAAGCAACGACTTTAAGGAAAATATTGTAAAAAGATTGATCGCAATTTAATATTATCTATCTTTTATAAACAATTGGTTTTCTACTTACTAATTCCAATTCTTATGCCATAATCTATTAAATGCTCGTTAACAGGGTAATTCTTTTTATACGAAGATAATGCCTGGTATCTAACGACCGGACCTATATGCCATTTAATCTTATCTCCCTGGAAACTTATACTGGAATTAAATTCTCCGATCACATTTACAGTGCGCGTTAATTCATCATCAGTAATATAGTTTCTACCATCCGTAGATAATATATAAGCCTGTCCCTTTAAAAGCACGGAAGGCTGAACTGATGTTCCGATTTTTATTTCCATGTTATTATTTTTCCATACTGAATGTTTAATTCCGACAGGAACAGATAATTGTAGACTATTATTATGAAGAACGACCTCATCCAGACCTAAACCACTACCATAATATGTTATGTATTTATGAGGAACCATTGCATTCCCTTCATCCTTTAAATATAAATTAGAAAAAGTCGGGTGAACTTTATGAGCAAGAATATTATAACCCGAATAAGAAATTTGAGTTCCTGTTACAATTTCCCAACCATTTGCAAAAGCATAATTAAACTCTGCACCCACATTCAAACCAAGCCTCGCATTGAATCTCATTGAATTTCCTACCTGATTTGGGTTTACAACCAAAGGAGATGAATTGATAGCCGCATTGTGCTTTTCGTAATCTTCCCCGGTAAAATAAGTAGTGGAAACTGATGGAGTGGCAAAGAAAATCCAGGTTGTTTTACTGGTTGGTTTTATAACTGGTTTTGCAGATTGTTCTAAGACAGTTTGATCATTTCTTTCACTTTCCGTTTGGGATTCTTCAATTTGAATTAAAACCGGTTTACCCGGATTTGACCTTAACAAGAAAGCCAAACTTCTGTGGTCTTCCAGATTAAAATGATCCTTTAAATTAAATGTATAGTTATTTTGAAGTAGATTTTCAACTTCCAGCGCACTTGCTTTAGAAACAGAGATCAGATCCTTCTTATTATCTTGCATATCAACACCAATTGAACCAGCGATTTTATCCGGAGATTCTTTTACTTTCTCCTTCTGATTCGATACATTTTCAATCTTGCTCTTATTTAATCCGGCTTTTCCTTCAGAAGTAATTTCAGCTAATTTTGATAAGGGAATAGTAATTAATCCCTCTTTCACTTCCTTTCTAATGGTTTCGGTGCTATTTAAAGCGACAACTTTGGCCGGAGAACTATTTTTAGAAAATGATTCCCCATTTTTCTGAGGCGCATTCATACTAAACGCATTATTTTCATTTTCCTCAGTAATTGACCGCTGAGTATTATCAGGTATGGAAGTTATGGCGATATTTTTAGAAGAATTATTAAGCGGACCAATTCCCAGCAGGGTTAGAAGAAAAATTAAAATCATGGCCAGAGAAGGCCATTTACTTCCAGGATGTAAAGAATTGTACACTCCATTCCAAACCCTTTTTGATGGAATCATGCTAAATTCATCAGCATGCTGTTTTAGTGAATGTTCAAAATTATCCATATCAAATTTTATTTCCATTTCTCACGACAGTTTATTTTGGTTGGGTTATCGGAACCGGTTTACTTCAACTTCCTGATACCATTCTTACATTTTCTCTAGGTTTTTGCAGTATTTTTTTCTTAATCAAAATCTCTTCAAGTAAAGCTCTTGCTCTAGTGTACTGCGACCTGCTCGTACTTTCTGCGATGTCCAAAATAAGGCCTATTTCTTTGTGCGAAAATCCTTCTATTGCATACAAGTTTAAAACAGTTCTGTATCCTATTGGCAGTAACCGGATACATTCTACCACTTGCTTTGCCTGCATAATGGAAGAAATATTATATTCATTTGATCCTACCCCGCTTGCATGGATCAGATCAACGCTATCCGAAAACTTTTTATTTTTCTTCAAAACATTGATGCATGTATGCACAATAATCCTTCTTATCCAACCTTCCAGAGCACCGGTATTTCTAAACTGATGAATCTGGGAGTAAACCTTTATAAACCCTTCCTGCAACATATCCTCAGCGTCCTCCTTATTCTTCGCATAGCGATAGCACACGCCTAACATGCGGGGACTAAAGCGGCTGTACATCGCTTCCTGTGCGACGGCAAGGTTTTCCAGACAGCCTTGAAGCATTTTCTCTTCTGTCATATTGTTGTACTTGGTTTTAACCCCACTAAGATAAGACAATTTTTTTCCTGATTTGCTGCATCATTAAATTTTACGGCAATCATATTTTCGAAATTGGAAAGAATTAAGGCTTTTTTCTTATTCAATGAGAAAAATAAATTTATTGATCATTAAGAAAAACAAAATGAATGAACCATTTATCTAACATACGAAGAACGACAGGCTAAGGTCTTATAAAATCCGGCTGACTTCTATTTAAAACAAAAGATTTCCGGTCATTTCCGGGGGAATCGGCAAATCCATTAATGTCAAAATAGTGGGAGCCACATCGCCTAATTTTCCTTGCTTTAAGTTGCCCTTCCAGTTTTTATCAATTATAAAATAAGGAACAAGGTTTTTTGTGTGCGCCGTATTGGGCGTTCCATTATCATTTACCATATAATCAGCATTTCCATGATCGGCTGTAAGAAAAACAACATAATCATTTTCGAGAGCTGCTGTTACCACCTCACGAACACATTTATCAACCGTTTCAACCGCTTTGATCACTGCTTCCCATACACCAGTATGCCCAACCATATCTGCATTGGCAAAATTGAGGCAGATAAAATCAGCAGACTGCTTATTTATTTCCGGAAGAAGTGCAGCCGTTACTTCGTAGGCACTCATTTCAGGTTTTAAATCATAAGTAGCAACTTTTTGTGAAGGAATCATGATCCTGTTTTCACCTTCAAAAGGAATTTCCCTGCCTCCACTAAAGAAAAAAGTTACATGTGGATATTTTTCCGTTTCGGCTATACGGATTTGCTTTTTGTTATTCCGGGCCAGAATTTCTCCGATCGTATTTACCAGATCATCTTTATAAAAGATGACATGAATATTTTTGAAACTGTGGTCATATAACGTCATCGTGGTATAATCCAGGGATAACGGTTTCATATTTTGCTCAGGGAAAGCTGTCTGAGTAAGCGCTTCGGTTATTTCCCTGCATCTGTCTGTTCTGAAATTAAAACATATTACTGCGTCCCCATCTTTTATGTTGCCGTTTTCTACATCGGAATTAATAATCGGCAGCAAGAATTCATCTGTCACATCTTTTTGGTAAGAATCACTAATGGCAGCAAAAAGATTTTCCGTTTTATTTCCTACACCATGTACCATTGCATCATAGGCAACTTTTACTCTCTCCCATCGCTTATCGCGGTCCATAGCATAATACCTGCCTGTAATGGTTGCAATTTTACCTGTCGTTTTATCCAGGTGTTCCTGCAAATTTGTCAAGAATTCCAATCCGCTTTTCGGATCAGTATCCCGTCCATCTGTAAACGCGTGAATAAAAACATTTTCCAAATTATTTTCCTTACAAATGGTGGTAATTGCTTTCAAATGATTTATGTGTGAATGAACCCCGCCATTACTCACCAGACCTATCAAATGCAAAGGCTTTTGATTTTTTTTAGCATAATGAATACTTTCCAAAAGCGTGGGGTTCTTAGCAAATTCCCCAGTTTCTATTGCCACATTAATTCTTTCCAGTTCCTGATAAACAACTCTTCCTGCACCAAGATTTAAATGCCCCACTTCACTATTCCCCATCTGCCCTTCCGGAAGACCAACTGCCCTGCCACAGGTCACAAGAGTACTATGCGGGTATTTATCATAAAGAGAATCCACAAAAGGAGTATTTGCATTTTTTATTGCATCACTGGTTATATCATTGCCGATACCCCATCCGTCCATTATAACTAATATTGCTTTTTTGTCTTTCATCTCTCAAAGCTAATTATTAGCTTTAACAATTGTTCTTAAATTCATTGACAATTTAAAATTACCCTTCTATTTTAACTTAAAAAATAAGTTTATGGATAGAAAATAAGTAAATAAAAAAATTCCTGGAGAGAAAGACAATTATAGAAATGGACTTAAATTTAGTAAATTGCCTTTTAAATCTACCTCATGAAACAACTATGTATCATACTCATCGGATTTTTATTTTCTACGGTAAGCTATTCCCAGGATATCCTCTCTGCACTTAAAAATGGAAATGCCAAAGAGTTATCAGAATACTTTGATAGTTCCGTAGAAATCACCATAGGAGAAAAAAGTAATTCTGCCAGCAAAAAAAACGGAGAAGAATTACTTCGTAATTTTTTCAGCGAAGCGGGCGTTAAAAACTTCCAATTAATTCATAAAAGTGGTAGCGCCTCCTCTCAATATTATATTGGGAACCTTACAACCAATTCAGGCATTTACAGAACAACTGTTTTTTTAAAACAAAAGG
>JBBSSE010000035.1:0-12844 GCA_038242375.1 Chitinophagales bacterium | reverse complement strand
GTCGCCACCACACATCACCCAGGCAAGTTTCTTGGCGATTTTTACGTCATGTTCACTGATATAATTTCCTTTGAACATGCCGTTAATTCCGGTATAAAGCATTCCTAATCCTTGCTGACCCAGAACTTTTACATCCGTTCTTTCAACCGGCATGGTGTAACCCTGGTCAAACATATTGATCGCGCTTTGTTTGGCATCTGCAATGCGGCGGGATTGATTCACACTGATTTCATCATGGCCTTTGCGCATTATACCTAAATCAAATGCCTCCTTCGCGGAAGTAGATACTTTGGCTGTACCAATCGTGATAAATCTATTTTGCAACGGAATTGTTTCCGGTTCGTTATGCTGCATTTCATCTGAGGCGCGCAAAGCGAATTCCTTGGTGCCACCACCTCCGGGAATCAGACCCACGCCCAATTCTACCAAACCAATATAAGTCTCTGCTGCTGCATGAATTTTATCACTATGCAGACTCATTTCGCAAGCTCCGCCTAACGTAAGTCCATGAGGTGCGACGATTACCGGAATAGATGAATAACGGATACGCATCATCGAATTCTGGAACATCCGGACGGCCATATTCAATTCATCGAATTCCTGCTCTGCTGCCAACATGAAAATCATGCCCACATTTGCCCCGGCACTAAATTGCGGTCCTTCATTGGCTATCACAAGGCCTTTGTATTTTTCTTCTGCTATCGCAATGGATTTATTCACCGCTTCCAAAACCTCACTGCCTATACTTCCCATTTTTGTATTCCAGGAAAGCGCTACCACATCATCTCCAAGATCCACGAGGTTACAGGCGCTATTCTTCCAAACTGTTTTTTCTTTTAAATCACTTAAGATAATAAAGGAATCACCACCAGGAAGTGGAACGTATTTCTTCGACCTAACGTCATAGTATAAACGCTTTCCATTCTCTACTTTATAAAAAGAATTATTTCCTTCAGTAATAAATTCCTCTACCCAATTTGCCACATCGTAGCCGGCAGCTTTCATTGCTTCGGTCGTCTCTTTTACCCCCAAAACATCCCATGATTCAAAAGCGCCTATTTCCCAACCAAATCCAGCCTTCATCGCATCATCTATGCGGTATAATTCGTCACTTATTTCAGGAATACGGTGAGAAATGTACGAGAATAAACTGTAGTGAAATAACCTGTAGAATTCCCCGGCTTTATCCGTACCCATGGATAAGGCTTTTATTCTTGCTTTTAAATCGTCAATCGGTTTTGCCATTTCCAGTGTGGCAAATTTTGCTTTTTGCCTTGGAGCATATTCAAAGGTCTTCAGGTCAAGCGTCAGAATTTCTGATTTGCCACCGGCACCTTTTATTTTCTTAAAAAATCCCTGCCCGGTTTTATCTCCAAGCCATTTATTGTCAACCATTTTCTGCAACCAGGCAGGAATATTGAAAATATCTTTAGCTTCATCATCCGGGCAATTATTTCTGACTCCTTCGGCTACTTTTACCAGGGTATCAATACCTACAACATCCGCTGTGCGGAAGGTTGCTGATTTTGGACGACCTATGACCGGCCCTGTCAATGAATCCACCTGGTCGATATCAAGGTCCAGTTTTTCCATCAAATGAAAGATGGACATGATTCCAAAAACACCGATCCTGTTGGCAATAAACGCCGGAGTGTCCTTACATAAAACGGTTGTTTTTCCTAAAAACAAATCTCCATAATGCAGGAGGAAATCAATCACTTCCTGGTCCGTAAATTCAGTTGGAATTATTTCCAGCAATCTCAAATAGCGTGGAGGATTAAAAAAGTGCGTACCGCAGAAATGCTTTTTAAAATCGTCACTTCTTCCTTCTGCCATCAGGTGAATCGGAATACCGGAGGTATTGGAAGTAATGAGTGTTCCCGGTTTGCGGAATTGCTCTACCTGGTCAAAAATTATTTTCTTAATATCCAATCGCTCTACAACAACTTCTATAATCCAATCGCATTTTACGATATCCTTCATATTATCATCAAAATTGCCGGTGGTAATATTGCGTATTGCATCTTTTGTATATACAGGCGAGGGAGAAGATTTCACAGCTGCAGTCAATGCATCATTTACGATGCGGTTTTTCACGACGGGTTTATCAAGCGATAGCCCTTTTTTCGTTTCTGCCTCATTCAATTCTTTTGGAGCCATATCAAGCAATAACACCTGAAGTCCGGTGCCTGCGAAATGACATGCAATGCGGCTTCCCATTACACCGCTTCCCAGAACGGCTACTCTATGGATTGTTCTTTTGTGTATCATAAATAAAATTAGTTAGTTAAACAACTATTAGCGACTAAATTAAGCAATTTAGGAATAATTAAGAAAATAATTAATTCTGGTAATTGGAGAAAGCATTACAAATTGGGTCTGCTTTAGCCTGGGAGAAAGCTGATAGCTTTAATATATCGGCGTATCCACCGAGGTTTTTTTCATTCGGAGTTGTGCAAATGGAAAACGGGACAGACCGGTATGCGTTTTTTTCCTTTTATCCGAAATACTACCGTGGACACACATTGGGGTTTCCGGAAAGTTTTTTTTGATTCAGTACTTTATTATCGGAAAACTCCGCTAGAACATCCCACCAGAGTTTCAATTGAAGTTCTAATATTTTAAGGCTTTATGTTTAACCGAGTCGGGACACAATCCGATCATCGGGTTTTCGGTACGAGCCTTATTCCTTTGGTTCGGAAAATTTCTTCGGACACACATCGAGGTTTCGGGAGAAGCTTATTTGATTTAGGATTGTGGTACCGAAAAACCCTACTTGAAAATAAAAAAAGGACAGGATGGCAAAGTTACTTTTTGTCCATGTAATTGTGATCGGAAAGTGCCGTAGGTCAAGATAGTAATTAAGCAGATTTATCCACGCATCGGGGTTTCCGGCTAATATTTTTTAAATTCAGACCACTTAAACCGGAAAACCCCTCTGGGACACAGCTTCAGGGATAGATGAGATGGGACACCACTAGCTTACGCCGCTCCCATTTGCAACAATTGTATCCGGATTTATAAATTGTAATTTACCATCCCCATCCTCGGACATTAAAATCATTCCATTACTCTCTATACCACGCATTTTCCGTGGGGCAAGATTTGCTACTACTACTACTTGTTTTCCAACTATTGCCTCGGGCTCAAAATGCAAGGCGATACCGGAGACAATTGTTCTTTTTTCAAAACCAAGATCAATTTCCAATTTCAGAAGTTTATCCGCTTTTTGTACTTTTTCCGCGGATAATATAGTTCCAACTTTCAGGTCTATTTTAGCAAAATCATCAAAAACAATTTCTGGTTTTGTGATTATTTCTGCTTTTACATCTGTTACTTCACCTTCTATTTGGTTGGTGGCTATTTTTACTTCTTCCATATTTTCTGTGTCTCTTGCAGGCTTTACCAATCCTGCTTTTAATTTCTCCACCTGGAAAGCAATTTCGGCATCTTCAATTTTTCTAAATAATAATTCCGGTGGCCGGAGTGTATAACCTGTACTTAACAATTGTAATTTTCCGCCATTTTCCCATTCCAGCATTCTCTCCGTCACTTTCATCATATAGATCATTTTCTTAGCAGTGAAAGGAAGGAAGGGATTGATAAATATGGAAAGATTGGCGCATAATTGTAAACAAATATGAATACAGTTATCAATTATTTTTTGGGCTTCATCAGTAACTTTTCCATTTTCATCCACCTGTTTTACAACGATCCACGGTTGTTTATCCTGCATGAATTTATTGCCTTTCCGTGCCAGGTCAATCACTTCAAAAAGGGCTTCCCGGAATTTATAATTTTCAATTAAATGTTCAATTCCCGCCTTAGTCGCAGGAAATTCACCGATCATTTTCTGATCTGTTTCGTCTAAAATATCCTGGTGAAGCTTTGGAACTTTACTATTGCATAATTTATGCATGAGCACAAAAGTCCGGTTGACAAAATTTCCAAATATGGCGACTAATTCACTGTTATTCCTATCCTGGAAATCCTTCCAGGTAAAATCATTGTCTTTTGTTTCGGGCGCATTTGCGCATAACACATAGCGCAATACATCCTGCTGATCAGGAAAATCTTTCAAATATTCATCCACCCAAACTGCCCAATTGCGGCTGGTAGAAACTTTATCGCCTTCAATATTTAAAAATTCATTGGCAGGCACATTATCCGGCAGCACAAAATCACCATGTGCTTTTAACATGGCCGGGAAAATAATACAGTGAAAAACAATATTATCCTTTCCGATAAAATGAACCAGTTTGGTATCTTCTTTACACCAGTAATCAGCCCAGTTTGGTGTTAACTCTTTTGTGGCAGAAATATATCCGATGGGTGCATCAAACCAAACATATAACACTTTTCCTTCCGCATCTTTTATGGGAACTTTAATTCCCCAGTTACTATCACGTGTCATCGCCCGTGGCTGCAAGCCTTTATCCAACCAGCTCTTACATTGTCCATACACATTTGCTTTCCATTCTTTATGGCCCTCGATCAACCATTCCTGTAAAAATGGTTCATAATCCTGTAAAGGAAAATACCAGTGTTTAGTCGTCTTTTTTACCGGAATCGCGTCACTTAAAGTACTCTTTGGATTTATTAATTGTTCCGGGCTTAGGGATGAACCACATTTCTCACACTGATCACCATAAGCATTCGAATTACCACAAACGGGGCAAGTACCTGTAATGTACCTATCAGCTAAAAAAGTCTGTTTTTCCTCATCAAAATATTGCTCGGTTTCTTTCTCTTCAAACAACCCTTTTTCGTACAAATTCAGGAAAAAATCGCTGGCAGTTTTGTGATGAACTTCATTGGATGTGCGGGAATAAATATCGAATGATACACCCATCTGTTCAAAACTACTTTTAATCATGCCATGAAAATGATCAACCACTTCCTGGGGTGTTTTATTCTCTCTCATGGCACGAATGGTTATAGGAACGCCGTGCTCATCGCTGCCACCCACAAATTTTACATCCGCTTTTCTGGCTCTTAAATAACGGGTGTAGATATCCGCAGGAATATAGCAACCGGCAAGATGCCCGATATGAAGAGGCCCATTGGCATAAGGTAAGGCAGCAGTAATTAAATATCTGGAAGGTGAAGTCATTTGCATAATTCGTATTAATATGAGTGCAAAATTACGGCTAATTTTTTTTCAGTATTGGAATGATTCGGTTTTGGAAATTTCTCTCCTTACCATTAACAAAAAAACAGAAAGATATTATCATGTAGGACCTCCTAAAAGACATAATTCTTTTAACTTTATCGCATGAATCGAAAAGATTTTCTATCTACAGTTGTTCCACTGGCTGCTGTAACGACGGCATTTGTACAACCTACAAAAGAATCTAAAAGGCCTGCTTTAGTAAAAACCCCTGCCTATTTAAAGAAAGGTGACGCGATTGGAATATGTTGCCCTTCCGGGTTTATTACGGCTTCCGAATGCCAGTCGGCCATTACAAAAATGCAAGAGTGGGGATTTAAAATTAAAATTGGCAGTACCATCGGAGCACAGGATCATACTATGGCAGGAACAGACCAGGAACGGATGAATGACTTTCAGCGAATGATCGATGATCCGGAAATAAAAGCCATCATGCTTGGAAGAGGCGGATATGGAGCAGTCAGGATCATCGATGGAATTGATTTTTCAAGATTTGTTCAGAATCCGAAATGGATCATTGGCTTTAGCGATGCGACTGTTTTTCATTTGCATATAAACCGCAATTTTGGAATCCCGACTCTTCATTCAAAAATGTGTAACAGTTTTCCGGATGATTTTTCCGTGGCGGATCAGATACAAATTGCTACGATAGATTCTATCAGAAAATGCCTTACAGGCATAAAGATGAACTATTCCGCTATACCCAATATTCAAAACCGCCAGGGAACAGCGAAGGGAACGATCATTGGTGGAAATCTATCGCTTATAGACAATCTTTGCGGAAGTGTTTCAGATGTGGACACTTCAGGGAAAATATTATTTATTGAGGATGTGGGAGAATATCTTTACAAACTTGACGGGATGCTTTGGAATTTAAAAAGAAGCGGCAAATTAAAAGATCTCAAAGGATTGATCGTTGGAAATTTCAGGATAAAACCGGATAATCCGGGAGAGGAATTTGGAAAAACATTAGAACAACTGGTTTTGGAAAAAGTAACAGAATACGATTATCCTGTTTGTTTTGATTTTCCCGTAGGGCATGTAAAAGAAAATTACGCACTGAAATGCGGAATGGCGCATGAGTTGAGAGTGGGGATGGAAGAGGTAGTTCTGGTGGAGAGTTGAGTGGTATCCAAAATAGATTTTGAACGAATAGACTGGGCTCAGGCGCAATAATTTTGCACTAATTTTGTACGATTAATAATTGTAGTATTTAAATATCATAAATCATGAACAACACAGATATAAATACGACTCTGGTTGACAACTATTTTACTTTACTTAAAAGTTTAAGTCCCGAAAATAAACAGAAACTAATAAATCGACTTTCAGAATCTATGACTGTAGAAAAAAAGAAAGAAGATCTGTCATGGAAATCTTTATCCGGAGCTTTAGTCCTTGATCAAACTGCTGAAGAATTTGTTGACGAACTTAAAAAGGACAGGAAATTTAGTCGTAAATCTATTGACTTGTGAAGAAATACCTTTTAGATACCAATATTTGCGTTTAATTCCTAAACGGGAAATTCAATATTGAAGAAAAAATTGTTGAGGTCGGTTTTGAAAACTGCTTTATTTCAGAGATAACTATTGCAGAATTAAAATATGGAGTTGAAAAAAGTACCTATAAAGAGAAAAATAGAAAAACTATAGAATTTTTCAACAAAAATTTGATATTTTACCAATTTTTCCTGTACTTGATATATATGCAAAGGAAAAAGCGTGTCTAAAAGTTAAGGGCAAAATTCTAGATGGTTTTGATTTGCTGATCGGCGCCACAACGATCTTTAATAATTTTAGCCTGGTAACAAAAAATGTAAGTGACTTCATCCGATTAGAGATTATTGTTATTGAAGATCGGACAAATAACTAAATTATCTAAAATTAATTTACCCCACAAACTAATACAAAAACATGATCATTACGCCTCCTTATTTGAAACCCGGAGATACTATCGGTTTAGTATGTCCGGCCGGATTTATGCCACAGGAAAATTTTGAAACTTCTATTGAGATCCTTCAGCAGTGGGGGTTTAAGGTAGTTGTAGGAAAAACTCCCGGCCATCAGTTTCATTATTTTTCCGGAACGGATGAAGAAAGATTGCACGATCTGCAGCACATGATGGATGATAAGCATATTAAGGCAATATTATGTGCAAGAGGCGGATATGGAACAGGCAGAATTATTGATGATCTGAACTTCAAAAAGTTTGAACAACATCCGAAATGGATCATTGGATTTAGTGACATCACGGTGTTGCATACCCATTTATTATCCAACTATAAAATCGCTTCGATGCATGCTCCTATGTCCGCAGCATTTAATGACGAAGAATATAAAAATGAATATATCCAAAGCCTTCATGATGCGTTGATTGGGAAGAAAGCACACTATACAGTTCCAGGTCATGAATTCAATCAAAAAGGAAAAGAAACAGGGATTTTAGTTGGAGGAAATCTTTCACTCCTGGTAAATATGATCGGCACACCAAGTGATATCAAAACGAAAAATAAGATCCTTTTCATGGAAGATGTCGGAGAATACATTTACAATGTGGACAGAATGATGCGCCATTTAAAACGCAGTGGAAAACTGGATCATTTGAAAGGATTGATTGTGGGTGGTTTTACTGATATGAAAGACACCACAACTCCCTTTGGACAAACAGCGGAAGAAGTGATAAAAGACATTGTGAAGGATTATGAATTCCCGGTTTGTTTTCATTTCCCTGTAAGCCACGATAAAGAAAACTATGCCTTGAAAGTAGGGGTAAAGTATGAATTCTCTGTGAATGATAAGGAAGTCAGTCTTAAGGAAGTATAGGCATTTTATAAAATCAACCAGTTAATTTTATCCGCAAAATTCACAAGTAAACTTTTCCATAGTATTTTTTGTTCAATAAGGAATTCTAAAAAACGATATTTGCCGCATGAAATTGAAAATCATTCGTTTTTTAAAGACCACTTTTATCCGTTTGCACCTTCATATTTTATTTGGATGGATGAATGGATTCATGGAGAATCTTCTGTGGATGTCCAGGCTTTCCAAATGGGCAGCAACGCACGAGAAAATTGAATTCAACGATTTCCCATCCAAATGGGATTACACGAAGCGGTATGATTTATATTCATACCTGATAAAAAAAGAAGGTCTAGAAAACCCTATAAATTACCTTGAATTTGGTGTAGCAAGCGGCGAATCTTTCAATTGGTGGATGACGCAAAACAACCACGTGGAATCCAGTTTTTTTGGCTTCGACACCTTTACAGGATTACCGGAAGATTTTGGTCATTTTAAGAAAGGAACCTTTGCTACCGGGAATAATCTTCCGGCGATTAAAGATGATCGCGGACAATTTTTCCAGGGATTATTCCAACAAACACTTCCGGGCTTTTTGAAGGCTTTTGATAATCGCAAAAAGACCGTTATCATGTTGGATGCGGATCTTTACACGGCTACTTTATTTACACTATATAGTTTGACGCCTTTTTTAAAAAAGGGAGATGTTATTTTATTTGATGAATTTGTAGTGCCAACACATGAATTTAAAGCATATACGGATTTTGTAAATTCCAGCTATTTTGATCTCGAATTTATTGGTGCTGCAAACAATTATTATTTCGCGGGCTTCCGCGTAAAGTAATTTTATAAAAGAAGCAGGATAATAGCGATTAAAGTAATCCTCATTTATAGGATACTATTGCAATAAAGAGTTTAATATTTCTTTGAACTGCGGATAATCGGCTAAATTATTATGGCCTCCATCGTCAATGGTCACAAACTCATCTCCGGGTTTTAAAACTTTCTTCAATTTTGAAGCGTTGCTGTAAAAGACAACACGATCGGATGTTCCATGGAAAATGGTGATCGGTTCCTGCACTTTTTTTAAGTACTCTCCATTCGGAAATTTAAACCGGGACATCCAATCAGTGGGATATATTGGTGCATAACTTCCGAAGAGTGAAGGAATGCTGTAATAAGGTGTTTCTAAGATGAGCCTTTTGCATTTTTGCGTGGCAGCAATGTATGAGGCGGGTCCTGATCCCAGCGATTTACCATAAACAATAATACTATCCTCATTAAAACGGGAATGAGCCAGTTTGTACACTTCTGTTGCTTCGTTATCGATCAATTTTTCTGTAATTGTTCCGGTAGATTTTCCGAAACCGGGATAATCCGGCATCCATACCTCATAGCCATTGTCCGTAAATATCTTTGCATATTGTGCATACCGGTTTATATTATCCCTATTGCCATGGAAATAGATCACAATTCCTTTTTTTAAAGAAGAGTCAGTTGATAAAAACTGGACCATATTTAACGTGTCGCGTGCATTGAGCGCAATAGAAACCTCTTTAAAGGGAACATCAAATTGATACACATAATCAGCAGGCAATGGTTCAGGATGAAACAAAAATCTTTGCTGGAAATAATACAGTGTAAAACCTATAAAACCGTATAGGAGAATGATGGTGGTTATCCAGCGCGCGACTTTTCGTCTTTTGGATACTATAAAGGGTTGTTCCTGTTCTTCTTGTTCTTCTTTCATTTTTTAATTATTGAATTATTTTATTTTACAGACAGGACGTGTCCTGGCTCTACCGACCTCGCAGACAGGACGTGTTCTGGCTCTATCGACCTCGCAGACAGGACGTGTCCTGTCTCTACACAATTAATCCGCTAAAATATCCCGGATAAAATTATGGTATTCGGGGAAAGAAGGGAGATTATTATGTCCACCTCCTTCTATTTCGATCAGGGTAATTTTCCGGGGATTTAATTTTTGCAATTGGATACTCTGTTTTATAGGAATCAGCCAATCTTTGCTGCCATGAATAATGTAAGTATGGCAATTCACTTTCCGGATCCATTTATCAGTTCGCAGTTGATAGCGCAAAACAAGGCGCATAGGCATGATGGGAATAAATCGTTGTACAGCACGTGCAAAACTATAATACGGCGCGTCCAAAATTAAATATCGGGGAGAGTTTTCACTGGCAATTTTTGTAGCAAAACCACTTCCGAGGCTTCTGCCATAAACTAAAATATGGTGCTCATGATATTGAACAGCCAGGGTATCATATACCAATTGCATATCGCTTAGCATTGCCTTTTCACTTTTACGCCCCGTGCTTTTTCCAAACCCCCGGTAATCTACCAATACCACATCATAATTGTACCGGTAAAAATCCTTTGCATATTTTGCCCATCCTTTTATACTGCGGGTATTGCCATGAAAATAAAGAATCAACCCTTTCGGATTTTTTGTGAAAAAATGCAGGCCATTAATGGTTACACCTGTTGCTACTTCAAAGAACAATTCTTTAAACGGAACATCATATTTATAAATAAAATCCTGTTTTAATTTTTCAGGTTTAAAAATAAACCGCTCCTGCACCAGGTACACGAGAATCATAATCACGGCATAGCCACATAATATATAAATTAATGTAGTCGTCAAGATGGAAGAAAACTTTATTTAGGGGTGACCATAAACTTATTCCTTTTTGATCAGACATTCAAATCAGAATTAGCATTTCTAAGTTTAAATCCGGAAAGAAAAAGAATCCTTATTTCTTAAACGATTTACCTGCCGATTTGGTATATCGCCTAAATTTCCCCTTCATCTGTAAACACCCGTTTTAATTTTAATTTTCTTACCGGCGCGACAATTAATGGGAATTTCTCTACTGTCACATTACTTTGTTCCAACCCAAAGCCTCTTTCTTCTGAAAGACTTATCTTTTTGAAAAAGAAATAGAGTTTCATGACCATGCGTTCAAATATTGGTAATTCATTATCCTGTGAAAGGAATTTCTCCATTACAATAAACTGGAAATCACCGACTACATTATTCCGCTGAAGACTTTCATAGCGGCTGATCACATTTACCTCTTTATTCGCCACCATTTCCTGAACCACTTTTCTAAACATCAGGTTGATCCGTTGTTCCATTCTAAAACCCAGTTTTATTTCAATTCGTATCACTTCATTTGGCACGATCGCATCCACGGAATACTCTGCCGTATAGGGATCATCCTGCGTATCTACATGCACAAACCAATAAATATCCGCGCGTTTTGGTTTGCGGTTTAGGATGGAATAAATGATTTTATGTTCAATCTCTTTCGGATTGTTTGCACTTGTAAGATATACGAGGTGCGTAGCATATTTAGGTATCGTAAGGTCATTACTTAATTCCTGTATGGCCGGCAAATATTCTTCGAGGCGTACAAATTCAATATACCTGTTTTTAATTTTTCTTGCCCGGAACCATACATACATCACCGTGAATAATCCACCACCAACAATCAACGTAACAAATCCACCATGAGGGAATTTCTCGAGGTTGGCAATTAAGAAACTGATCTCAATGCTCAGGTAAACAAGCAGGTAGAAATAGATCAATATTTTTGGCGTTCGCCGGCTCACAAGATAATTGGCAAATAAAATAGACGTTGCCAACATACAAAGCGTAATGGCCAAACCGTAAGCAGCCTCCATATTGGAAGAAGTACGGAAATAAAGAGTAATTCCTAAACAACCAACCAGCAGTAAGGTATTAATTCCGGGAATATATAATTGGCCACGCTCTTCTGTTGGAAAATTCACTTTCATTTTAGGCCAAAGATTCAGGCGCATACTTTCACTGATAAGCGTAAAAGATCCGCTGATCAATGCCTGGCTCGCAATAATAGCCGCAATCGTGGCTATCACGATTCCAAACATTTTAAACCCTTCAGGCATGATGCCATAAAATGGATTGAAGCCACTGTCAATAATCTCTTTTGTAAAAACTTTTCCGGAATGTTCTGATAACAACCATGCTCCCTGTCCAAGATAATTAAGTATGAGCGCAACTTTTACATAGATCCAGGAAATACGGATATTTTGCCGTCCGCAATGTCCAAGATCACTATAGAGCGCCTCAGCTCCCGTCGTACAGAGAAATACTGCTCCCAAAATCCAGAAACCATTCGGATATATCGTCAATAATTTTATACCATACCATGGATTTAGCGCTTTGAAAATAGATAGAAAATCTAATAAATGCATGGTACCGAGGACCGCCAGCATCATGAACCAAAAAAACATAATAGGCCCAAATAATTTCCCGATATTGGCGGTACCAAATTGCTGCGAAAAAAACAACAGGATAAGAATTCCCATTACAATGTACACAATTGTATCGCCGCCTATATTACTAAATAACGGGATTTGCCGCAAACCTTCAATAGCGGATGTAACAGTAATGGAAGGCGTAATGATCCCATCTGCAAGAACAGAGGCTCCGCCGATCATGGCCGGAAAAACAAGCCATTTTTTTTGTCGGCGGATAAGTGCATACAAGGAAAATATACCTCCTTCCCCGTTATTATCCGCCTGAAGTGTCAGGATAATATATTTGAGTGTTGTTTGTAAAGTGAGCGTCCAGATAATGCACGACAAACCGCCCAAAATAAGCGTTTCAGAAATCACCTTATCCCTTATGATGGCATTAAAAACATATAATGGGGAAGTACCAAGATCACCATAAACAATTCCGAGGGCGATAATCAGGCCCACCGGAGTTGCTTTTTTTAAATTTATTTGCACGTAAGTATTTTAATTTTCTATTCGATTTAGCCTTCACCTACATTGCTATAACCTTACTTCAATTTACAAATGTAAAAGG